>JAVLBJ010000053.1:0-5080 GCA_031581455.1 Psychroflexus sp.
TACCTGACCAAAACTTCGAACAAGCCCTGATCGACCTGAACATAGATAGCGATGGCGTTATCAATGGTCAGGTTTTGACATCGGATATAGATGATGTGATCGAACTTGATTTTGAAAATGTTCCTATAAACGACGATATTACGGATCTCACAGGAATAGAAGATTTTGCTGCCCTTGAGATCTTAGACTTCCATTATTTTTATTTAGACTTGGATCCGTCACAAGCTGATATTTTAAGCAATAATATCAATCTCAGGGAATTCATAGCTATGAATCCCTGTGGTGATTGTGGTGGTGTTGCTTTACAAGTCTTAGACCTTAGTGGACTTCCAAATCTAGAATTAGTGGACCTAACGAATGTTTACATCAAAAAATTAGTAATCGATAATCCAAATTTTGATATACAAAATCTAACATTGGATCTATATAACGAAGGTCCACCTTCCAATGGCTGGACACAGCATATTTGCATAGAAGTAGCCGATCCTCAAGTGGCAAGTAATGATCAACCACCTTACGATTCCTGGAACATCATAGTTAATGATCTTAAAGCTACCTATAGTTTTGATAGTACTTGTACTCTTTCCGTGGATGAAATTGACAACAGGAATTCCTTATCTGTTTACCCTAATCCCGTCAAAGATAAACTGCGGTTTGAGAATCCCGATCATATCAATATCGATAAAGTAGAGGTCTATGATATATCGGGACAAAAGCTAAAGACCTTTTCTTCTGTAGACGATCGTATTGATCTTGAAAGCTTAGGATCGGGCGTGTGTTTTGTAATGATCCATCATCAAGGAAATTCATCTACTTTTAGGGTCCTAAAAAAATAGTAGATCATATCATACGATCACTCGTCGAATTCGATATGCCACATTCCGCGAACTTCGTTGACCGTGTAATTCACTGCCTGGTCTTTGGGATAATATTCATTGATCTTGGCAAATGTGGCCCGGTTGATATCCTTCTCAGGTTCGCCATGGCATTTCAGGCACATCGAATTGGTCACGATAGGGTAGTAGAAGTTGACCTTCCCGTTTTCTTTGACGATCTCCGGTTTTGGTTCAACATTTTCCTTTAGCTGCTGCTTGAACTTTTGGATGAACGCTAATTCTTCTTCATCGGCTTTATTCTGAGGATTTCTGTTCTTGTCTGAAACCCGTTGGATACGGGCATCGAACTTTTTTTCCATCTTATTGGTGATCGGCATCGCCTTGACATTGCAAAATTCAACGGCATGCGCGCTTCCTTTTTCCTGGATGGCCTTCATCAAGTTCTTGCCTAATTGTTTTTTGGTCGCTTTGGCCATTTTCTTCCCGCGCTGAGCGTAGGACAACGAATCCGTTGTTTGGGATTTAAACTTCTTACCGCGCTGTTTAAAAGCTTTTTGATGCCCTTGCTTAGCTTGCTTTCCCTTTCTTTTTTGATGCCCTTTTTTCCAATGTTCTTCAAACCAATCCGGCACTTCTATTTGAAAGTCGTACATATAAGCAGCGATCAATTTGATGTCTTTTTCCTTATAAGGTTGATACGGCATTAGGCCGAATTTCTCATAAGCACCTTTTAACTTGACCTTTTCTTTTTGGGGTTGTTGCACGAACGCCCACATGGATTCTATGAACTCATTCCTGTTCTGAGCGTCCCGCGCATAATGTTTCTTGATGGCGATCATCGGAGGTCCCACGCGTGCGTCCATAGAAGACTCAGGATCATGACATAAATAGCATTTGTTCTCCATCAATGATCTCGCTTGCTTTACTTCAGCAGAACTAAGCGTCTGGCTTTTATCTATGGACTTTAGGTCCTCATCTTTTTCTTTTTTGGAAGGTTGACAACCTGCTATCAGCAAAAGGGGAATTAGTATATACAGGAATTTCATAATTTTTTTTCAAAATTAGCATTAAAACACCTATTTAATTGTAACATCAATTACATAAAAAAGAACATTTTTATTATGCGCGCATAATAAAAATTTGTATATTTGAACGAACAAATTTTATGGATAAGGATTTGACCATCGATTATATCTTGCGTGCCACCTGGATGGCCGTAGCCAAGATGTACAATGAAGAAGCGGCAAAGAAAGGCAGTACGATGGCAACGGGTTTTGTCCTGTTAAACATCGATCCGGAAGATGGAACGCCATCTACATCGCTTGGACCTAAAATGGGCATGGAAGCCACGAGTCTTTCCAGGACCTTAAAGATCTTGGAAGATAAAGGTCTGATCAAACGGAAGAAGAATCCTGAAGATGGCAGGAGCGTTCTGATCTACTTAACGGATTTTGGCGTTGATATGCGTGAATATTCTAAAAGTGTGGTTCTGACCTTTGATCAGAAAGTAAGGGAACATATCGATCAGGATAAATTAGATACGTTCATTGAAGTGGCCAATACGATCAATGACCTGATATCTAATCGAAAAATATACAATTCAGCCTTAGCTGATGAAGAAACGATCAATAAATAATGACTTTAAATAGGAATCATCTATGAAAAGAAGAATCAATAAAGTAGCCGTCATCGGTTCAGGGATCATGGGAAGTGGCATAGCTTGTCATTTGGCCAATATCGGCGTGGAAGTATTACTGCTCGACATCGTTCCCAAAGAACCCAACGAAAAGGAAAAGCAGAAAGGATTGACCTTAGAATCAATTCAGGTCAGAAATCGCATTGTGAATGATGCGTTGCAGAACTCATTAAGATCCAATCCTTCACCGATCTATCATAAAAACTTTGCTAACAGAATACAAACTGGCAATTTAGAAGACGATATCAAAAAGGTGAAAGATGCCGATTGGATCATTGAAGTCGTGGTCGAACGATTGGACATCAAACAACAAGTCTTTGAAAAATTAGAAAAACACCGTACTGAAGGAACTTTGATATCCTCCAATACTTCCGGGATCCCGATCCAATATATGACCAAAGGGAGAAGCGATGATTTCAAGAAACACTTCTGTGGAACGCATTTTTTCAATCCACCACGTTATTTAAAATTATTAGAGATCATCCCTACGCCGGATACCGATCCGGAAGTCATCGATTTCTTTAGTGAATACGGGGAGAAGTTCTTAGGAAAAACAACGGTAGTCGCTAAGGATACGCCGGCATTCATCGGTAATCGTATCGGAATATTCAGTATCATGAGCCTGTTCCATACCATAAAGGATATGGACATGAGCATTGAAGAAGTTGATAAACTGACCGGTCCGGTCATCGGTAGGCCGAAGTCCGCGACTTTTAGAACAGTTGATGTCGTAGGTTTAGATACTTTGGTCCACGTGGCGAACGGATTATATGAAAACGTTCCTAAGGATGAGCGGCACGACCTTTTCAAGCTGCCGAATTTCATTCAGACGATGATGGATAAGAATTGGCTGGGAAGCAAGACCGGTCAGGGTTTTTATAAGAAGATCAAGCATGATGATGGCAGCAGCGAGATCAAATCCCTTGACCTGGACAAGATGGAATATCGGGAGAAACAAAAAGCCAATTTTGATACTTTAGAAAAGACCAAGAAGATCGATGAAGTGGCTGAAAGATTTCCGGTCCTAATTGAAGGTGAGGATAAAGCCGGTGAATTCTATCGGGCCAATTTCGCTTCCCTTTTTGCTTATGTCCAAAACAGGATTCCTGAAATAACCGATGCGATCTTTAAGATAGATGACGCGATGAAAGCCGGATTCGGTTGGAAACACGGACCTTTTGAGATATGGGATGCCATAGGTGTAAAAAAAGGCGTTCAGCTGATGAAGGATAAGGGATTTGAAGTGGCCGATTGGGTTCAAAATTTCGCCGATCAGGATGAGGCTACTTTCTACAGCGTTAAGGAAGGTCAAACTTATTACTACGATATCGATAAAAAAGAACATACCAGGATACCAGGTCAGGATGCCTTCATTATTCTGGACAACATTCGTGACAGTAAGACCGTCATGAGCAACAAAGACCTCGTCGCGACCGATCTGGGCGATGGTATCATGAACATCGAGTTCAGAAGTAAGATGAACTCCATCGGCGGAGATGTGCTCAACGGTATCAATGCCGCGATGGACCTCGCAGAAAAAGAGTATGATGGTGTGGTCATTTCCAATACGGGTGATAATTTTTCCGTCGGAGCCGATATCGGGATGATCTTCATGTTCGCCGTAGAGCAGGAATATGAAGAATTGAACGCAGCGATCAAATACTTTCAGGATACCATGATGCGGATGCGTTATTCATCTATCCCAACTGTCGCCGCACCACATCAGATGGCACTTGGCGGCGGATGCGAACTTTCCATGCACGCCGATAAGGTAGTTGCTCATGCAGAAACTTATATTGGTTTGGTCGAATTCGGCGTAGGCGTGATCCCGGGCGGTGGCGGCACGAAAGAAATGACAAGAAGAGCCGCAAAGACCTTCCAAAAGGACGATGTTCAGGTTAACCGATTAAGAGAGAACTTCCTGAACATCGGTATGGCAAAAGTCGCCAAGTCGGCGCATGAAGCTTATGACCTTAGCATTTTTGAGGAAGGAAAGGATATTGTCGTGGTCAGTAGAGATAGACAATTAGCGATCGCTAAACAACATGCCCGATCGATGGCCGATAACGGTTATTCGCAACCGGTAAGGACAAATGATATCAAAGTACTGGGAAGACAAGCTTTGGGTGCATTCCTCGTAGGAACCGATCAAATGAAGGCCGGTCGCTATATCAGTGAACACGACCAGAAAATGGCCAATAAGTTGGCCTATGTGATGGCCGGTGGCGATCTGTCCGAGACCAATCATGTATCAGAGCAATATCTGCTGGACCTGGAGCGTGAGGCTTTCTTATCACTTTGTGGTGAACGCAAGACCCTGGAGCGATTACAGCACATGATACAGAAAGGGAAACCACTAAGGAATTAGATCCCATCTAAATCTTCCCAAAGGGAAGACTTTAAAAGTTAAATAAAATGAAGTTTAATAACTAAAAAATACCCGTAAAAGTTCCCTTTCCTTTGGAAAGGGCTAGGGATAGGAATTATGAAAAAAACCGCATACATAGTAAAAGGATATAGGACCGCTGTGGGTAAAGCACCCAAAGGG
>JAVLBJ010000053.1:5180-16030 GCA_031581455.1 Psychroflexus sp.
GACCTGGCGGCTGAGACCATCAATTATATGATGAAACAACTGCCGGAATTCGATAAGAGCCGCATTGATGATGTCATCTTAGGGAATGCGATGCCGGAAGCAGAACAAGGCTTGAACATGGGAAGACTGGTCTCATTGATGGGATTGAAAACTGAAGAAGTGCCCGGCGTTACCGTCAATCGGTATTGTGCATCAGGCATAGAATCCATTGCGATGGCCAGCGCCAAGATACGGACCGGCATGGCCGATTGTATCATCGCCGGTGGATCGGAAAGTATGAGCTACATTCCTATGGGCGGTTATAAACCGGTTCCCAACTACAAAACCGCTAAAGAAGGCAAGGAAAGCTATTATTGGGGAATGGGACTCACCGCCGAAGCTGTGGCCAAAGAATACGATATCAGCGCAGAGGATCAAAACGAATTTGCTTACGAATCGCATCAAAAAGCGATAAAAGCGCAGAAGGAAGATCGATTCAAGGACCAGATCGCACCTATTGAGGTCGAAGAGATATTCGTTGATGGAAACGACAAAAAGCAATCTAAAAAATATACCGTTGATCAAGATCAGGGACCAAGAGCCGATACTTCTAAGGAAGTGCTCAACAAATTAAAACCTGTCTTTGCGGACAAAGGAAGCGTTACCGCCGGTAATTCCTCGCAAATGAGCGATGGAGCGGCATTCGTAATGGTAATGAGCGAGGAAATGGTCAAAGAACTGAACCTCGAACCGGTGGCCAGATTGGTCAGTTATGCTACCGTAGGCGTTGAGCCAAGGATCATGGGCATCGGTCCGGTAAAGGCCATACCGAAAGCGCTCAAACAAGCCGATCTGAAATTGGCGGATATGGAGCTGATAGAGTTGAACGAAGCTTTTGCTTCCCAATCATTAGCCGTTAGAAGGGAATTGGACATCGATCCGGAGAAACTGAACGTCAATGGTGGCGCGATCGCCTTAGGTCATCCATTAGGTTGTACCGGCGGAAAATTATCCGTTCAACTATTCGATGAAATGAAAAAAAGAGACCATAAGAACAAATATGGACTGGTCACCATGTGCGTAGGAACCGGACAAGGCGCGGCCGGCGTTTATGAAGTGTTTTAGAATGAAGTATTTCGCTAAAGCGTGACCCCGAAAAAAGTATTCGAGGGCAGGCAGGTTTTGAATTGCCTGCTGATACTTGAAATGGAACTAAAATAAAATATCGAACTTAAATCAATATAAAATGGAAACGAAAGAAAAAAAGGATGAGATGATCAGAGGTGGTCAGTTCATAGTGAAGGACACAAAAGCTGAAGATGTTTTCACCCCTGAGGATTTTTCTGATGAACAGAAAATGATGCGTGACTCGGTCAGGGAATTCGTCGATCGAGAAATATGGCCAAAGAAGGAAGAATTTGAGAAAAAGAACTATGACCTCACGGAAGAGATCATGCGTAAAGCCGGAGAACTCGGTTTCTTAGGTGTTGCTGTTCCTGAAGAATACGACGGATTAGGAATGGACTTCGTTTCTACGATGCTGGTCTGCGATTATATTTCCGGTGCTACCGGCTCTATCGCAACCGCTTTTGGCGCACATACTGGAATCGGCACATTGCCGATCACCTTATATGGAACGGAAGAACAAAAGAAAAAATACGTGCCTAAATTGGCCACCGGCGAATGGTTCGGTGCTTATTGCTTAACTGAACCCGGTTCAGGTAGTGATGCCAATTCCGGCAAGACCAAAGCCGTTCTTACCGATGATGGCAAATATTATAAGATCACCGGTCAGAAGATGTGGATCTCCAACGCCGGATTCTGTGACCTGTTCATCGTATTCGCAAGAATACAAGATGATAAGAACTTAACCGGCTTCATCGTGGAAAAAGACCTTGAAAACGGAATATCCATGGGCGATGAAGAAAAGAAATTAGGCATTCATTCTTCATCCACGCGTCAGGTTTATTTTGAAGACACGAAAGTGCCGGTCGATAATCTTCTGGGAGAAAGGAACGGTGGCTTTAAGATCGCGATGAACTCGCTGAACGTAGGACGGATGAAATTAGCGGCGGCTTGTTTGGACGCACAAAGACGTGTGATCGGTTCTGCCGTTCAATACGCCAATGATCGGGTTCAATTTAATACGCCTATCGTCAACTTCGGTGCGATCCGTCAGAAATTAGCCGAGATGGCGACCAATGCCTACGCTGATGAAGCGGCCAGTTATCGCGCTGCCAAGAACATTGATGACAGGATCAGGATACGATTAGATAAGGGCAGCTCTCATCAAGAGGCAGAGCTAAAAGCCTTTGAGGAATTTGCCATTGAATCATCAATTCTGAAAGTGGCTGTATCTGAAAACCTGCAAGATTGCACTGATGAAGGCATTCAGATCTATGGTGGAATGGGCTTTTCAGCCGATACGCCCATGGAATCGGCCTGGAGGGATTGCAGGATATCCAGGATCTATGAAGGTACCAATGAGATCAACCGGATGCTTGCCGTAGGTATGTTGATGAAAAAGGCCATGAAAGGTCATGTGGATGTATTGAACCCGGCTGAAGCAGTAGCAGAAGAGCTCACCGGAATCCCATCTTTTGAAACGCCGGACTATTCTGAGCTATTAGCTGAAGAAAAGGCGATGATCAAGAAACTGAAGAAAGTATTCTTGATGGTAGGCGGGAATGCCGCTAAGAAATATGGCGAGAAATTAGAGGATCATCAACAATTATTGCTGGCGGCCGCTGATCTATTGATAGAAACCTATATGGCAGAATCGGCGATATTGAGAGCTGAAAAACAAGCCAATATCCAGGTTGAGGAAGCCCAAAAGCCACAGATCGCTATGGCCAGGTTGAGGTTGTACAATGCCGTTGAAAAGATCAACAAGAAAGCGAAAGAAGCCATCATTTCCATGGAAGATGGCGATAAACAAAAGATGATGTTGGTGGGATTAAAGCGCTTTACAAAATATGATAACTATCCTAACGTTATCGCATTAAGGGATGTTATTGCAGATAAAGTAGCGGAAGAGAACAAATATCCTTTCGACTAGAAAAGTCCGGCTAATTCAAGAAAAGATCCGTCTAAAATGTTTTAGGCGGATTTTTTTATGTCAGTGTCTTCGATATATATAGAGTTCTTGAAGATCCATCAATGATTAAATTTCAAAGGTATAACAGTTCATATTTCATCGATTTGATGGAAAACATAAAAAAAGTAGATTACAATCCATTATTTTTATATAAATAGTGGATTACAATTCTATTTTTATAGAAATTCTAATAAGCTAAAAAATCATAGGTAATTTTAAACCCATAGATAATCGTAGTGATGAAGGAGCGCTCTGGGAAAATTTTTTGACCTCCAATAGAATTAAAAACCTGCATTATCAAGGTAGGTCCCATCGAACCTATTTTTGGTGTACCTAACAGCAACAAGAAATCGACTGGATAGAAGAATTCAATGGAGAGTTTCATGCTTATGAATTCAATTATCAACCAAAAAGCAAACACAAGCTATCTAGAACATTCATCGATCAATATCACCCTAAAAATTGCCAGGTGGTTAGCAGGGAAAATATCAACGAATTTTTAGGATAATTCAGCTAATGAAATGACTATTTTTGCAAATTATACTATGGCACAGGAGTTGAACCATTAATAATAAATATTCAATGAATCAGTTTTAGGAGTTTAAATATCACCCTAGCTGACACGCTGTCTAAAAAAACAATATATGTCTAAATCAGGAATACTAAGTATTGACAATTTGTCACCACAAGATATAAATGAAGATGCGGAATTGATACCGCTGATGTCGCCGGAAGATGAGGAAGCAATCAGGAAGGAAGAGCTACCAGAGACCTTATCGATATTGCCCTTAAGAAACACCGTTCTTTTTCCGGGTGTTGTTATCCCTATAACTGCTGGAAGAGATAAATCTATAGAATTGATCAATGATGCTAATACCAATGAAAAAGTCATTGGTGTAGTGGCGCAGAAGAATGATGATAAAGAAGACCCCGATCTTGACGATATTAATACCATAGGTGTTGCCGCTAAAATTCTTAAAGTGCTTAAAATGCCAGATGGCAATACCACGGTCATCATTCAAGGAAAAAAACCCATACGTATTACAGAAATGATCAGTAAGGAGCCATTTCTTACTTGCCGAGTTGATGACTTCCCTGAAACCAAACCTGAAAATGAAGACGAAGAATTTAGTGCTATTATCGATTCAATTCGTGAGTTATCGCTTAACATCATCAAGGAAAACCCAAATATTCCATCAGAAGCTTCATTTGCGATTAAAAATATTGATAGTTCATCCTTTCTGGTGAACTTCGTGTCATCAAATATGAACTTACAAGTAGAGGAGAAGCAAGACCTTTTAGAAAGGTCAGATCTTAAAGAACGCGCGATCAAGACGCTTGAGCTGATGAACACCGAGTATAAAAAGCTCGAACTTAAAAATGATATTCAGAGCCGCGTTCAAAATGATATGAGCCAGCAGCAACGTGAATATTTCTTGCATCAACAAATGAAAACCATACAGGAAGAACTGGGTGGCGCATCACAGGAAGATGAGGTAGAAGAGTTCAGACAAAAGGCAAAGGATAAGAAATGGAGCGAAGATGTACAGCAACATTTTGAAAAAGAGTTGTCTAAGTTACAAAGAATGAACCCGCAAGTACCGGAATTTTCTATACAACGTAATTATTTGGAGCTTTTTATAGATTTACCGTGGAATGAATTCAGTAAAGACAAATTTAACCTTAAAAGAGCTCAGCGCATCTTAGACCGAGATCATTACGGCTTAGAAGATGTAAAGCGAAGAATTATAGAATATCTGGCTGTCTTAAAACTGAGGAATGATATGAAATCGCCAATACTTTGCTTGTATGGCCCTCCGGGAGTTGGTAAAACGTCGCTTGGAAAATCTGTAGCAGAAGCATTGGGTAGGGAATATGTTAGAGTTTCTTTAGGCGGTTTGCGTGATGAAGCAGAGATCAGAGGACACAGGAAGACCTATATTGGCGCTATGCCGGGAAGGATCATACAGAACATTAAAAAAGCGGGAACGGATAATCCGGTGTTTGTATTGGATGAGATCGATAAATTGGCAACAAGCTTTCAGGGAGATCCATCATCAGCATTATTAGAAGTTCTGGACCCGGAGCAGAATCACGAATTCCACGATAATTTCTTAGAATTGGGTTATGACTTATCAAAAGTCATGTTCATCGCCACTGCGAACGACCTAAGCACCATTCAGCCGGCACTTCGCGATAGAATGGAGATTATAAACGTTAATGGTTATACCGTTGAGGAAAAGGTTCAAATCGCTAAAAAACACCTGCTTCCTAAACAGATCAAAGAACACGGATTGAAGAAAAATGATGTCAAGGTTGGCAAAGCTCAGATGGAAAAAATCATAGATGGCTATACCAGAGAGTCCGGTGTGAGAAACCTTGAGAAGCAATTGGCTAAAGTGGTTAGAAACATAGCAAAATCTATTGCTATGGAAGAAGATTTTAATTCAAAGGTATCCTCTGAAGATGTTGAGAATACCCTGGGCAGTCAAAAGTTGCATAAGAATCTCTATGAGAACAACGATGTGGCCGGTGTGGTAACAGGTTTGGCCTGGACAAGCGTTGGCGGTGATATCCTGTTCATAGAATCAACCTTATCAAAAGGTAAAGGAAAGCTGAGCATTACCGGTAATCTGGGAAATGTGATGAAAGAATCCGCGACCATTGCTATGGAATACATCAAATCCAATGCGGACAAATTAGGATTGGATTATCGCGTCTTCGATCATTACAATGTTCATATCCACGTCCCGGAAGGTGCGACGCCTAAAGATGGACCCAGTGCGGGAATTACTATGCTGACTTCTTTAACCTCATTATTCACGCAAAGAAAGGTCAAGAAGAAATTGGCCATGACCGGTGAGATCACGCTACGTGGAAAAGTGCTTCCCGTAGGCGGTATCAAGGAAAAGATACTCGCGGCCAAGCGAGCAAAGATCAATGAGATCATCTTAAGCAAGGCCAACGAACGTGATGTGAAAGAAATAAAGGACCAGTATACAAAAGGTCTAACCTTCCATTATGTGGATGAAATGGGCGAGGTACTGGATCTTGCGCTAACAGATCAGAAAGTAAAAGACGCCAAAAGGATAGAGGTAGAGGAATCTAAATAGATTTCTCTTTTAACATTGAAAAAAGTGAGCGTGGAATGAGCCATTTATAGAATATTTGTAAGTTGCCGGCGTTATAGCATTAGTATGAATAAACTGCCTTTTGTATTTATTGTTATCGCTTTCTTAGGTTATCCGGCAAATCACTTGCAAGCACAGATTGGCGGGCAAAACACCTATCAATTTCTAAACCTACCCAAATCCCCAAGATTAGCGGCCTTAGGTGGTAAGAACATAACGCTTTATAATTTTGATCCAACCAATGCCATGGAAAATCCGGCCTTGGTCAACTTTGAAATGGACAAGCAATTAGCGGTCAATTATATGAGCCTTGGCGCTGGTATTAATTATGGAACGGCTTCTTATGCGGTCTTAGTTGATAGGCGTTTTCAGGTCTTACAAGGTGGTATCAGTTATATCAATTATGGTTCATTTAACGGTTTTGACGAGTTTGGTAATTCTACTGCTGAATTTGGCGGTAATGAAGTGGCGTTATCCGTAGGCTATGCTTACCGTTTAGGAAGGTCAAATTTTCATACAGGCGCAAATGCGAAATTGGTAACATCCAGATTAGAACAATTTACCTCTGTAGGTGGTGCTGTTGATCTGTCATTAACTTATCTAAATGATCGGCAGGATTTACGCATAGCAGCTGTTGTTAGAAATGTGGGCACACAGTTTAAGCCATTTAACGATGTAAGAGAAAGCTTGCCTTTTGAAGCCATTGTAGGTATTTCCCAGGAATTACGGGATGTCCCTATCAGATGGCATTTAACTTTAGAAAATATGCAGGAATGGAATATCGCTTTTAGAAATCCTAATCGCGATGAGCAAGGTTTAGATGGCGTTGTAGATGAGGATGATCCGGGTTTTTTTAATAATGTGCTACGCCATGCTATTCTGGGAGCAGAACTATTTCCTGATGGTGGTTTTTCTGTTCAGGTAAGCTATAACTTTAGAAGAGGTGAGGAACTAAGAATTATTGACCAGCGGTCTTTTGCCGGTCTAAGTACCGGTTTTATGCTCAAGATCAACAAATTCCGATTCAGCTATGCCTACTCGCGTTTCAATTCGGCTGTTTCCACTAACTTTTTTGGCCTACAGATCGATCTTTTTGATTAGTGATCTTCTTCAAAGACTTCTGCTCGATGCGGAATCAGCGCATCTCGTAATTTGATCATATTCGTTTCCGATGTTGCTAACCAGGCGATCGCATGATCTTCCGTTATTTTTTCTGTACCGGTCTTATCCTTATATCCATTCTTTTTTAAATAATCAGACAAATGTTGCTGATGATGTCCAGCAGTCTCTAAACTATCATCACCTCTAAAATCCCATATTAATTTAATAATGCGTTCGTGCATAATATCAGTTGTTTTTTTGTTTTATTTCAGTCAATAGTTCGATCATCAGTTGCTACATTTCTTTTACTTCTTTTAGCAATGATGTGTTATCCTCATTTCTATCAATCTTCCTGTCATCATCATGATATTGATACTTTTGTTTGACCAATGCTTCGCGTTATTTAAGGATCATACTTATAGGCAATTTGATATTGTTTAAGCGTAAAAATTGGTTTTAAATTATTGATTTCATGGTAATTAAAACTACATATTCCTGCGGTACTGACCACCTACATTGAATAGTGCATCTGTTATTTGACCTAATGTGGTGTATTTTGCCGCTTCCATCAATTCATGGAAAATATTCTCGTTTTTAATAGCTGCCTCTTGTATGGTGTTGAGCTGATCTTCTGCGTATTTTTCATAAGCTTTATGTAGGTTGTTGATCGTGGCAATCTGATTTTCCTTTTCTTCAGGTGTGGCGCGAATAACCTCACGCGGCTTTATGGTAGGTGAACCTTTACTGCTCAAGAAAGTGTTGACGCCGATTATCGGATAATCTCCATTATGCTTTAAGGTTTCGTAGTGCAGACTTTCTTCCTGTATTTTTCCGCGTTGATACATGGTTTCCATAGCACCTAAAACGCCACCGCGCTCGGTTAATCTATCAAATTCTGATAACACCGCTTCTTCTACAAGATCGGTCAGTTCTTCGATAATGAACGAGCCCTGTAGTGGGTTTTCATTCTTAGCCAGTCCTAATTCCTTGTTGATGATCAACTGAATGGCCATAGCCCGTCTAACACTTTCTTCTGTTGGTGTGGTGATGGCTTCATCGTACGCATTCGTATGTAATGAATTACAATTATCATAAACCGCATAAAGCGCTTGCAGGGTTGTTCTAATATCGTTAAAATCTATTTCCTGCGCATGAAGTGACCTGCCTGAAGTTTGGATATGGTACTTCAACATTTGCGCACGCTTATTAGCGCCGTATTTATGTTTTAATGCCTTAGACCAGATCCTTCTAGCTACACGACCTATCACCGCATATTCCGGGTCGATGCCGTTTGAGAAGAAAAAGGAAAGATTCGGGCCAAATTCATCTATGTCCATACCGCGGCTTAGGTAGTATTCCACATAGGTAAATCCGTTTGAAAGCGTGAGGGCTAACTGTGTTATCGGGTTGGCACCAGCTTCTGCAATATGATATCCGGAAATAGAAACCGAGTAGAAATTGCGCACTTTATTCTTGATAAAATATTCCTGTACATCACCCATTAATCGAAGGGCGAATTCTGTGGAGAAGATACAGGTATTCTGTGCCTGGTCTTCTTTTAATATATCCGCCTGGACCGTTCCGCGAACAACTGCTATGGTCTCTGCCTTAATTTCATCATAGGTTTTTCCGGGAAGCACCATATCGCCTGTAATTCCCAAAAGCATCAAGCCTAATCCGTCATTACCTTCCGGAAGTTCTCCGCGATATTGCGGTCTGTCAACGCCCTGATCATCAAAAACTTCTTTGAGCTTTTGCTCTACCTGATCTTCTAAACTGTTTTCTTTGATATATTTTTCGCACTGCTGATCGATGGCTGCATTCATAAAAAATGCCAGCAACATAGGTGCCGGACCGTTAATGGTCATACTAACCGAGGTCATTTTATCTGCCAGATCAAAACCGGAATATAATTTTTTAGCATCATCTAAACAGCTAATAGACACGCCGGCATTGCCGATCTTCCCATAGATATCCGGTCGATGATCTGGGTCGCTTCCATAAAGTGTAACTGAATCAAAAGCGGTAGATAGTCTTTTAGCCGGTAATCCGTGACTTACATAATGAAAACGCCTGTTGGTCCGTTCCGGACCGCCTTCTCCAGCAAACATACGCGTTGGGTCTTCACCTTTTCTTTTAAACGGATACAATCCTGCTGTAAATGGAAACTCGCCGGGGACATTTTCCTGGAGTATCCAGTGAAGGATATCACCCCAGGCTTCATACTTAGGTAAAGCTACTTTAGGTATTCGGCTACCGGATAGCGATTCCGAATGTGTTTCTATTTCAATATCCTTTCCTCTTACCTGATAGGTATATATCGGCTCTTTGTATTTTTGTTTTTTGCTTTCCCAATCCAATATTTTCTCCCAGTGATGTGGGTTCAAATCTTTCTTTTTATGATGGAATTGATCGATCAATAAACTGATCAACTGATTATTCTCTTCTTTAAGATCATCCGCATTGGCAATGCCATTTTCATCTAATTTCACTTTGTTAGCGGCTGATGATTCCAGACTTTTATAAAACCCGTAGAGTTGCTGAGCAATCTTTACCTGATCATTAGCCGTTTTATCATATTCGCGATTGGTCTCAGCAATTTCAGACAGGTACCTGACGCGCTTAGGTGGGATAACATAGATCTTCTCGGCCATTTCTTGTTTTACCTGATAATCGCTTTTTAGCTGTCCATCCGATTTTTTGTCAGCGAACTGCATGACTTGATGATAGAGATAGTTCATGCCGGGATCGTTGAACTGTGAAGCGATCGTGCCATAAATAGGCATTTCATCCAATGACGTATCAAATAGACCGTGATTGCGTTGATATTGTTTCTTAACATCACGCAATGCGTCTAAAGCACCGCGTTTATCAAATTTGTTTATGGCAACCAAATCGGCAAAGTCCAGCATATCTATCTTTTCCAATTGCGTGGCTGCGCCAAATTCTGGGGTCATGACGTATAATGAGAAATCGCTATGCTCGATAATCTCCGTATCGCTTTGACCAATTCCGGATGTTTCGAGAATGATCAGGTCATATTCTGCTGATCTTAAAACATCTATGGCTTCCTGTACATAATTGGACAATGCCAGATTAGACTGCCGTGTGGCCAGAGAACGCATATACACGCGATCTGAATCTATAGCGTTCATTCGAATCCTGTCTCCTAATAAAGCACCGCCGGTCTTACGTTTAGAAGGATCAACCGATATGATACCGATGGTCTTATCATCAAAATCCATTAAAAATCGGCGGACCAACTCATCTACCAGAGATGATTTACCTGAGCCGCCAGTTCCGGTGATGCCCAGTACCGGGATGTTCTTATTTGGTTGAGGTAGTTTTTTGTAATGTTTTTTAAATCGCTCGTTATCATTTTCAGCGAGAGATATCAATCGCCCCAGCACATCGGTTTGTTTTGCTTTAACCGCTTGATTGACGTCAACATCCTGATCTACCTTCGGCGTGGCAAAATCTGATTGTTTGACCAGATCATTGATCATGCCTTGTAAACCTAACTTTCTGCCATCATCCGGCGA
>JAVLBJ010000054.1:0-15666 GCA_031581455.1 Psychroflexus sp.
TTAAATGTCTTCAAATTCTACATCTGTATAAGCTTTAGGAGCATCTTCTGTAGAATTCTCATTTTCAGTTTGTTTTTGTTTTTCAAAATCCGGTTGGTGCTTATCGCTAATCACCTCTCTCCCACGTTCTTCAATGATAAAGTCTGTCGTTTCCTGTAAGGCATTTTTAAATTCTTCAAAATCTTCTTTGTAAAGATAAATTTTGTGCTTTTTGTAAAAGTAAGATCCGTCTTCGTTAGTAAATTTTTTACTTTCAGTAATCGTTAGATAATAGTCGTCTGCTTTTGTTGATCTGACATCAAAAAAATAAGTCCTTCTGCCCGCACGAATTACTTTTGCATAAATGTCATCATTCTTCGTTCCTTGTTCACTCATAGTCTATTAGATTTAATTGATAATTATTTGAAAGTTCAAATTTGTGAAAATTTCGAACAATTGCCAAGGAAATCTTAATAATCTTTTTCAGATAACTGCTTCTGGTAGAGTTTACGGTAATAACCGTCTTGGTTCATAAGCTCTTCATGAGAACCTTTCTGGATGATCTCTCCGTGGTCCAGGATGATGATCTGGTCTGCAAACTTAGCAGATGATACTCTATGACTAACTAATATTGATGTCTTTTTACTTGAAATTTCTTTAAGCTTTTCAAAGATAGCTTCTTCAGTCTCAGTATCTACTGCGGACAAGCAATCGTCAAATAAAACGATCTCAGGATTTTTTATGATAGCCCGAGCGATAGATATTCGCTGTTTTTGCCCGCCGGATAAGGTGATTCCTCTTTCGCCTAAAATGGTATCATATCTTTTATAAAATTGGGTTATGTTATCATGAACGGCTGCATTCTTAGCTGCTTCAATCACTTCTTCTTCGGTTGCATCAGCATAACCAAATCTGATATTATTACGAATGGTATCACTAAACAAGAAGGCGTCTTGTGGCACATATCCAATAGATTCTCTTAAATCATTTAAATTGATGTCTGATATTTTTTGGTCATCAATTAAAACCTCTCCTTGCTGCACATCATATAATCGGCCTATTAGCTCCAGGATGGTGGACTTGCCACTTCCGGTCTTTCCCATGATAGCCAGGGTTTCGCCTTGCTTTAAATGAAAGCTGATGTTTTTTAAAGCTGTAATATGGGTATCTTCGTAAGTAAAGGTAACATCTTTAAATTCAATTTCACCTTTTATTGATCTATGATGATCTGAATGATTTTCAATTTCCGGGGTTTCACTTAAAAATTCATTGATTCTTTTTTGAGAAGCTTCTGCCCGTTGAACCATAGAGGTGATCCAGCCTACAGAGGCTACCGGCCAGGTTAACATATTGACGTAAAGCAGGAATTCTACAATGGTTCCTACATTCTCTATTTGACCATCCATATATCTTGAGCCGCCAATATAAATGACCAATAGATTACTTAGACCAATGAGCAAAATCATCAAAGGGAAAAAGAAGGCCTGTACTTTTACCAGGTCGATGTTTTTAGTTTTACTTTTATTAGAAAGATCAGTAAAATCTGACTGGACCATTTTTTCGATACCATAAGATTTTATAACGGCTACACCGCTAAAACTTTCCTGTGTGAACGTATGGAGCTTTGATAAGAATTGCTGAACGATATTGCTGCGTTGATTAATGGCAACGCTCAATTTATATATCGCAAAGGATAAGACCGGAAGTGGTATCAATGTATAAAGCGTCAATACTGGTGCGGTAGAGAACATATAACTAATCACTACGATAAAAAGAGTTAGAGTGGTAACTCCGTACATCAAGGCAGGTCCGGCGTACATCCTTACTTTAGAGACATCATCACTTATACGGTTCATCAAATCTCCGGTTCTGTTCTTTTTGTAAAAGTTAAGCGAGAGATTATGGTATTGTTGAAATACTTCATTCTTTAAATCATATTCAATAAAACGAGATACCACGATAAAAGTTTGTCTCATTAAAAAGGTGAGAAATGCAGACATTAATGCAGCGCCTACAATCAAACCGATGTTTAATAAAAGTTCATCTTTTACCACATTGATATCAGTGATTTCTCCATTTATGTATTTTTCTATCACATTGGTAGAATCACCGATAAGTTGAGGTGTAAATAATGAAAATATTCTTGCACCTATAGTGATGAATAGCCCAAGAATGAGCTTCCATTTATACTTGATGAAAAACTTATTAAGATACCGGAGTTCTTTCATATAGGTTGCAAATCTATCTTTTTCATTTGATTATTTTCAGTTGATAACAGAAGTTTAATAGCTCATCAACTTAAAGAATCCTAAAACTCCCCAATGGCAGAAAGATATTTGCTAATTTTGCAAAACATTTATGTTATGGAAAATAAGATTATTGCACCTTCATTATTAGCCGCTGACTTTGCCAACCTGCAAAATGCGATTCAACTTTGTGAACAATCAAAAGCTAAATGGTTACATTTAGACGTGATGGACGGTGTTTTTGTCCCCAATATATCATTTGGGATGCCCGTTATTAAAGCTATTAAAAAACAAACTGATATGTTTTTAGATACGCATTTAATGATTGTAGATCCTGATAGATACACAAAAACTTTTGCCGATTTGGGTGTAGATTTACTTACTGTTCATTATGAAGCCTGTGATCATTTGCACAGAAGCATTCAGTTGATTAAAGAAAACGGCATGCAGGCTGGCGTTGCTATAAACCCACATACTCACGTATCATTATTAGAACCTATTCTTAAAGATGTGGATTTAATTTGTATCATGAGTGTAAACCCAGGTTTTGGCGGGCAGAAGTTTATAGAAAACACCTATGGTAAAATCGTACAGCTTAGAGCTATGATAAAGGCACAAAATACAGGTGTAAAGATTGAAATAGATGGTGGTGTAACAGATCAAAACATCAAAGACCTTGAAGAATATGGCGCTGATGTTTTTGTTGCCGGTAGCCACGTTTTTAAAGCAGAAAATCCCATTCAAACCATTGAAAAACTCTACAAATTTGTCAACAGATAAACAAAAAACACTGGATTTATTAATCATAGGTGGTGGCCCAATAGGTTTAGCTTGTGCGCTTGAAGCCAAGAAAAAAAACCTTAACTATTTAATTTTAGAAAAAGGGACATTGGTCAATTCTTTATACAACTACCCACAAAATATGACGTTTTTCTCTTCTTCTGAGAAATTAGAAATAGATGAAATTCCATTTATCAGCAAAGCTGCTAAGCCTTCTAAGCAGGAAGCTTTAGAATATTATAGACGTATAGCCACATCTAATTATTTAAACATCAATTTGTTTGAAAAAGTGGAGCAAGTAAGTGAAGTAAACGGCTGTTATAAGATAGAATCAAATAAAAATGATTACTTAAGTAAGAACATTATTATTGCGACCGGTTTCTATGACAAACCCAACGCGCTAAATGTGAAAGGTGAAAATTTAAACAAACTAAGTCACTATTATGATGATCCTCATTTTTATGCCATGCAGGATGTTGCTGTGATTGGCGCCAGCAACTCTGCAGTTGATGCAGCCTTAGAAATTTTTAGAAAGGGCGGCAGAGTTAGCGTTATAGTTAGAGGTGATCAGATAGGTGAGCGTGTAAAATATTGGGTGAGACCAGATATGATCAACAGGATTAAAGAAGGCAGTATAGATGCTTATTTTAATACGGAGGTTCTGGAAATACAGCAAGATCAAATTAAATTATACGATAAATCTAAAGATCAGCACTTTAATTTGAAAAACGATTATGTTTTAGCATTGACCGGCTATCAACCTAACTTTGATTTTCTAAAATCTATAGGTATAAAATTGCAGGATAAAAGCACTAAGATTCCGGTATATAATCCACAAACAATGGAAACTAATAAGCCGGGCATGTATTTAGCCGGTGTCATTTGCGGTGGCATGGAGACCCATAAATGGTTTATAGAAAATTCTAGAATTCATGCCAAAATGATTATTGAAGATATCAAAACTAAAAAGCCTGTGAGTGCTTCTTAACTAATATGAACCTCTAATAAGGTAACACTTGACTGAGGTAAGATTTGAAGCTTATTGATATTTGCCGGAATAAGCATAGTCTCTCCGACAGCTAAATCAAATTCATCTCCCTCATAGATTGCAGTAGCATTTCCAGACACATTCATTAAAATAGTAAAACTGTCTCTCTCGCTATAATCAAGACTTTGCAATTCACTTACATTTAATCTTTTAGTCGTAAAGTATTTATTATCAACTAGTAAAGTGTCTTTAGCTTGTTTGTCAAATGTGACTTTTGGCTGAGCAGTTAGCGAATAATCAATGGCATCTAAAGATTCATCTATATGAAGTTCGCGCTCGTTTCCATCGCTATCTTTCCTGTTCCAATCAAATAAACGGTAGGTGATGTCTGAAGTTTGCTGAATTTCTGCTAATAAGACGCCTTTTCCTATGGCATGTACCAAACCCGGTGAAATAAAAAACGTATCGCCCTTTTGCGTTGGGTAAGCCTTTAAATGATTTTGCAATTCACCTTGTTGAATGTGTTTTTTAAGTTGGTTTTCATCAATTTTCTCTTTAAAATCAGCTATTATAAATCCATCTTCATCGTGATCTACAATATACCACATCTCGGTTTTCCCAAAAGAGTTGTGTCGTTGTTTCGCTAATTGATCATCAGGATGTAATTGCACAGATAAAGTATCTGCCGCATCGATAAATTTAATCAATAAAGGAAATTGATCTTTAAATTGAGCATACACCTTTTCACCTACTAATTCGCTCTTATAAGTTTTAATGAGTTCTTGAAGGTCATGAGCTTTTAAATCCCCATTAGCAACTTTTGATAAGTTGTCTTTTACGCCAGATAATTCCCAGCTTTCTCCAACTTTACTGCTTGTAGATGTCTTATTGAGCTGTTGTGGTAATTTATTGCCACCCCAGATTTTATCTTTCAGTATAGGTTTAAATTTTAACGGATAAAGCGATGTTGATGTTTTCAATGGTTTAGGGTTTTAAAACTTTTAATGCCTTGCGGATGTGACCAGAGGCTTTTAGGTCGTTAAATCGCATGATGATTTTACCTTGCTGATCTATAACAAAAGTTTCACGTCCGGGTAAAAGTCCTAAGATACTCTTTTTTACGCCAAACTTTTTCTGTAGTTTTTTATCACTGTCTGAAATCAGCCTAAAAGGTAAATTGTGTTTTTTACTAAACTTTTGATGAGAAGACTCAGAATCGGCTGAAACACCAATAACCTCTGCGCCTATCGCTTTAAAATCTTCATATTGATCTCTAAACTGACAAGCTTCCTGAGTACATCCTGGAGTAAAATCCTTTGGATAAAAGTACACCACCAGAGGTTGCTTACCTATGTAATCTTTGCTGTTGAATTCATTACCATTTTGATCGATGCCATGAAAATGTGGTGCCGGATCGCCTTCATTTAATTCCATTATTAACTGCCTTTATAGGTTACGAAGTTACGAGGAGTTTCGTATAATGTAACTTCTAAGTCAAATTTATTATCTAATCGTTTTCTTATTTTTTGCCATGAAACGACAACGATGTTTTCTGCCGTAGGATTAAGGTCTTTAAACTCAGGTACCTGCTCGTTAAGGTTCTTATGATCAAAAGCAGCTTCTATCTCTTCTTTAATGATATCTTTTAATATTTTCATGTCGATCACATAACCGGTAACCGGATCAATTTCTCCCGTCACAGATACTATAATTTCGTAGTTGTGACCATGATAATGCGGATTATTGCATTTGCCAAATGTGTCCTGATTTTTATCAAAAGACCAATCTTTTACATATAAACGATGCGCTGCGTTAAAATGTGCTTTTCTATGAACGGTAACTTTTTGCATTATTTGAGGTTGTTTTTCAGTTCAGCTAAATACTTTTCAGACAAGATTTTAAACCACGCGGTATAGCGGTCTGGATGCTGATGAAGGTCTTTTTCTATTTCATCTAATGACATCCATTTCCAATCTGCCACTTCTTCAGGGTTTGGCTTAGGCTGTCCATTATAATAACCTATTAAAATATGATCGTATTCATGCTCCGTTAATCCATTGCTAAACGGTGCTTTATAGATAAAAGAAAATTGGTTTTCTAAGTCAGTTGTAAAGCCCATTTCTTCTTGCAATCTGCGCTTACCGGCTTCAATATTTGATTCGTTTTCCCGCTGATGACTACAACAGGTATTTGTCCATAAACCAGGTGTATGATATTTAGATTCAGCTCTTTTCTGGAGCAATAACTCATTTTGATCATTATACACAAAAACAGAAAAAGCCCTATGCAAAAGCCCTTTTTCATGAGCTTCTATTTTTTCCATTTTACCTAAAAGTTGATCTTTTTCATCAACAAGTAATACGTTTTCTTTCAATTAATTCTATTTTAATGCAAATAAATAAAAACCGAAGGTTTGATTATAATTTTTAGGAATAATTTATTGATGTAGACCTAAATATTTACAAACTATTTTTAGCTTGATCTCTCTTTATTCCTTATTAATGATAATTACAGATAAATAAAAGCCTATTTTTGCAAAAATTCATTTATGAGTACAATCGTAGCTATAGTAGGAAGACCTAACGTTGGAAAATCTACGCTATTTAACAGATTGATAGAAAATAAGCAAGCTATTGTAGATAAAACCAGCGGGGTAACCAGAGATAGACATTATGGCAAAGCAGAATGGAATGGAAAAAATTTTACCGTAATCGATACCGGTGGATATGTTGTAGGCGGTGAAGATACTTATACAGAACAAATTGACTTACAGGTAAAAACAGCCGTTGAGGAAGCTAATATTATTTTATTTCTAGTCAATTGTAAAGATGGTATTACACCTGATGATGAAGCTGTAACCGAGCTGGTAAGAAAAAGCAACAAACCCACTCATCTTGTAGTCAACAAGGTAGACACCCCTGAAGATCGCTTAAATGCTACAGCTTTTTACAGTTTAGGCTTTGAGACTTACTTTGAATTAGCCGCTATATCTGGCAGTGGAACCGGTGAACTTTTAGATGAAGTTAGCAGGCAAATCATTCCAGAAGAAATTAAAGAAGAGCGTATTCCCAGAATGGCGGTTGTAGGAAGGCCTAATGCCGGAAAATCATCGTTTATCAATGCCATTATAGGAGAAGACAGGTTTATCGTTAATGATGAGTCAGGTACTACACGTGATGCTAATTTAACGCGCTTTAACCGTTTTGGACATGAATTTGATCTTGTAGACACGGCAGGCATTCGGAGAAAATCAAAGGTGAAAGAAAACCTGGAATTTTATTCTGTGCTGAGAAGTATCCGCTCAATTGAAAGTGCAGATATAAGTTTGATTCTATTTGATGCCCAGCGGGGTTTTGATCAACAGGTTCAAAAAATATTTTGGTTAGCTGAAAAAAACAACAACGGTATTGTGATTATAGTCAATAAGTGGGATCTTATAGAAAAAGATCATCAATCCGTTAAAAAATATGAGGCTTTGATCAGAAAAGAAATTGAACCTTTTACTGATGTGCCTATTTTGTTTATTAGTGTTAAAGACAGAAAACGTGTATTAAAAGCACTTGACATAGCGCATCAGGTGGTTATAAATAAACAAAAACGCATAAAAACAAGAAAACTGAACGATGTGCTGCTGCCTATCATTCAGAAAAACCCGCCACCGGCCATTAAAGGCAAGTATGTAAAAATTAAATATATCACCCAACTTCCTACTAAGCGACCTCAATTTGCTTTTTTCTGTAATCTACCTCAATATGTTAAAGAGTCTTACAGAAGGTATTTAGAAAATGTACTCCGAGAACAATTTGATTTTAATGGTGTCCCGATAAGCGTTTATATGCGAAAGAAATAATTTAGTTAATCGTATCGCCGGGTTGAGCTTTCTCTCCTACACTTGCTAACTGAAGCCCGTTTTCTCCTTCTGCCATAAGAATCATACCATTGCTTTTTATCCCCATGAGTTTCTTTGGTTTTAAATTAGCTACTACAATTACTTTTTTACCTGAAATTTCATCAGTTGAGTAGTGTTTAGCAATACCCGATACAATGGTTCTTTTTTCAAATCCCATATCAACTTTTAACTCCAGAAGTTTATTAGATTTTTTAACCTTCTGAGCTGATAAAACCAGCCCTACACGAAGATCTACTTTATTAAAATCATCAAACTCAATAGGCTTTTTAAGCGGTAGAATATCAGATTTAGGTTCGTTAGCTTTAGCGCTTTTTATCAATTTTTCTTGCTGATATTCAATCTCCTGATCTTCTATTTTTGAAAAAAGATGAGAAGACTTACCTATTTGGTGCCCAACAAGAAGATAAGCTTGTTTCTGCGCTATATCATTCCAACTGATATTTTTGTCTAAGTTTAAAATATCATATAGCTTTTCAGAAGTTATAGGCAGAAAAGGCTTGCCTAAAACGGCCATAGCTGCGCTTATTTGTAAAGCTACGTATAGGATATTCTGGGTGGTTTGCTCGTCTGTTTTAAATGTCTTCCAGGGTTCTTGCTCAGCAAGATATTTATTACCTAATCTAGCTAAAGAAAGCCAGATATTCTGCGCTTCTCTAAATTTGTAATGCTCTATTTTGTGACCTATGGCTTCTGGAAATTCTTTGATCTGTTTTAATACATCATTAGAATAATCATCTAAATTGTGAGGTTGTGGCACATGAGCATTAAAGTATTTATGGGTTAACACCGTGACCCTATTGATGAAATTACCTACAATGGCTACTAATTCGTTATTATTCCTTGCTTGAAAGTCTTTCCATGTAAAATCATTGTCTTTAGTCTCTGGCGCATTAGCGGTTAAAACATAACGCAATACGTCTTCTCTGCCCGGAAAATCCTCTAAGTATTCGTGTAACCAAACAGCCCAATTTCTGGAAGTAGATAATTTTTTACCTTCTAAATTTAAAAACTCATTGGCCGGAACGTTGTCCGGTAATATAAAACTTCCTTCTGCTTTAAGCATGATAGGGAAAATAATACAATGAAAGACAATATTATCCTTTCCGATAAAATGAACCAACTTTGTATTTTCATCTTTCCAGTACTTTTTCCAGTCTTTATCATTATGCTCAGCCCATTCTTTAGTTGATGAAATGTAACCAATAGGGGCATCAAACCAAACGTAAAGAACTTTTCCTTCAGCATTTTCAACAGGCACCTGAATACCCCAATCTAAATCTCTTGTTACCGCTCTGGGCTTTAAGCCTTCATCTATCCATGATTTACATTGACCGTATACATTGGGTTTCCAATCTGATTTATGGTCTTTTAAAATCCATTGTTTAAGCCAGCCTTCGTATTGATCTAAAGGCAGAAACCAGTGTTTTGTTTTCTTTTTGATAGGATCACTACCTGAGATTCTTGATTTAGGATTAATCAATTCCTGCGAAGAAAGTGATGTCCCGCAGCTTTCGCACTGATCGCCATAAGCTTCTTCAAAACCGCACTTAGGACAAGTCCCGGATATGAATCTATCAGCTAAAAACTGTTTCGCTTCAGGGTCATAAAGCTGCTCGTTTTCTTGCTCAATAAATTTATCCTGATCATAAAGCTTCTTAAAAAAATCGCTGGCTGTCTTATTATGCGTTGGACTAGTTGTTCTGGAATAATGGTCAAAATGAATACCAAATTTTTTAAACGATGATTGAATAAGTTGATGATATCGATCTACAATTACCTGAGGTGAAACGCCTTCTTTATCGGCTTTTAATTTGATGGGAACACCATGTTCATCACTCCCACAAATAAATAGAACGTCTTCATTTTTTTGTTTCAGATAACGTGCATAAATATCAGCCGGTACATAAACACCGGATAAATGACCGATATGAATTGGACCATTTGTATATGGTAAAGCTGCTGTTATTGTATATCGCTCAGGATTTTTCATACTATTTTTTAAAAGCTACAAAAGTAATCAAACCGCAAAAGATAGCATCAAATTAGGGTGTTTTATAAAAATAGATTGTCGACTAATGCTAAAGTTTATTAATTTTACTTCATGATATTTCCACCACCATTAAAGAAGAAATCAACTATCGGTATTGTTGCTACTGCCAGAGCGGTTTTTAATGATGATCTTCGTTATGCTATAGATTGGTTAACATTAAACGGATATCAGGTAAAGTTAGCTAAAAACATCAATCAAAAATCACTGCAGTTTGCTGGTGATGATGAAAAAAGAGCATCAGCATTTCAGGAAATGATAGATGACCGGGATGTTGATGCTATTTGGTGTGCCAAAGGTGGTTATGGTAGTGTGAGAATCATTGATCAGATTAATTTTCAATCACTCCATAGAAAACCTAAATGGTTCATCGGTTATTCTGATTTTACAGTCATACATCTTGCGTTGAACAATATAGGGGTTCCCAGCCTTCATGCGGCTATGGCTGTAGGTTTAGCAGAAAAATCTGAAGCGACTAAGATTAGATTACTTGAAGTGCTTCAAGCTAAACCACTTCAATATCAACTGAAAAACACAAATGCAATCAATCGACCCGGAAAAGCAAGCGGATCTATAATCGGCGGAAATTTATCAGTTATTTATGCTTTATTGGGTAGCTCAACAGCCTTAGATCCAAAGGGGAAAATTCTGTTTTTAGAAGATCTGGATGAATATTTGTATCATGTAGATAGGATGATGGTCAACTTAGACAGGAATTATTTTTTTAAACACATAAAAGGACTGATCATTGGCAGTTTTAATGATATGAATGATAATACTGATCCATTTGGTAAATCAGCTTATCAAATTATTTTTGATGTGATCAAAGATTATGATTTCCCAGTCTTCTTTGGCTTTCCAGCAGGTCATGAAGCTGATAATTACCCATTAATTTTTGGTGCGGATGTCGATTTAGAAATTACTCAAGAGCATATGAAATTAAATTTTAGAAATGGCAGAGCATAACGAATTAGGCAAAGAAGGTGAGTTAGAAGCATGTGATTATTTGAGAAAAAACGGCCATAAAATCATAACTACAAATTACAGATTTGACAAGGCAGAGGTTGATATTATTGCCAAAAAGAAAGATATACTTATAGCTGTAGAAGTTAAAACAAGGAGTACAACCGATTTTGGACTACCTCAGGATTTTATAAAACCACAGCAAATAAAACGATTAGTGAAAGCGGTAAATCATTTTGTGGAAGTTAAAGACTTAGAGGTTGAAGTACGATTTGATGTAATAGCTGTTGTAAGTAAAGGAAATAAAAAAGAGATAGAACATCTTAAAGATGCGTTTTTACATTTTTAAATGGGTGTTTTTAACGATTAAATCGGCAGTTCTTTCACTTGCCCCTTTACCGCCTAATTTCTCTTTTAATGCTAGATATTTTTGCCTTATGCGTTGAGCATTTGTATCGTTTAAGATTTTTTGCAGCTCTTGTTTTAACCTATTGGTGTTAAATTCGTTTTGTATCAATTCTGTAACAACTTCTTCATCCATGATGAGATTGACTAATGATATGTATTTAAGCTTAATAATCTGTTTTGCAATAAGGTAGGAAAGATAGTTACCTTTATAGCAAACCACTTGAGGCACTTCAAATAATGCAGTCTCAAGTGTAGCAGTCCCTGAGGTAACCAGAGCAGCACGCGAAATTTTTAAAAGATTATAGGTTTTATTTTCTACTAGAAGCATGTTTTGTTTTTTCAAAAAAGGCTCATAATCAGCTCTGGACATGCCCGGCGCTCCGGCTATAACAAATTGATATGCTTTATACTCTGTCGCCATTTGCATCATAATACTAAGCATTTTATGAATTTCTTGCTTTCTGCTGCCAGGAAGCAAGGCTACTATAGGCTTGTTTAGCAAATTATTAGCTTCTTTAAATTCTTTTTCATCCTGAAAGTCATAAGTTTGAATAGCATCGATTAAAGGATGTCCTACAAAATCAACTTTATATTGATGTTTATGTTCATAAAAGGCTTTTTCAAAAGGTAATATAACATAAAGATGATCAATATCTCTTTTAATAGCTTTTATGCGGTTTTCTTTCCATGCCCATATTTGAGGCGAAATATAATAATGAGTTATGTATTTTTTAGCTTTAGCCCATTTAGCTATTCGCATGTTAAATCCAGGATAATCTATAAAAATAATAGCCTGAGGTTGATAAGCCTGAATGTCATTTTTACAAAACTTAATGTTTTTTAGTATCTTATCAAGGTTAGTGATGACTTCCCAAAATCCCATAAAAGCAATATCCTGATAGTGCATCGCGATATTTGAGGAGTGTTCCTTCATCAAATCGCCACCCCAAAATCTAAAATCAGCGTCATGATCTTTTAACTTAATGGCTTTCATTAAGTTAGCGCCATGCAAATCACCTGAAGCCTCACCGGCTATGATATAATACTTCATATTCTGTAAAAGTGGTAAAATTAAAACAATCTAAAATAGCGGTAAAACAAACAATTGTTTATTTCAAATTCATTACTCCTTGTAAACTAAGTATATTTGCCAAAAAGATGACATGCTGCAATCAATGACAGGTTATGCACATCAAGAGATTAAGCTTGAAAGTGCCCATTATGAAATGGATATTAAATCTTTAAACAGCAAGCACTGTGATATATATCTTAAACTGCCTGAATCGCTTTCTACATTAGAAATAAAACTAAGAGATCTCATAAAAAAGAGAATTCAGCGAGGCAAAATCAACTTGAGTATTAAAGAGATTAAATCAAATAAGTTAAAGCAATATTCTATAGACAAAAGTGCTGTTCAGGCTTATATAAAAGAATTATCTCATATTCAACCTAACACACCAGAACAGTCGCTTTTAGAAATAGCTATGAATATGCCGGATAGTATTGTAGAAGCAGAGCAAGATCGATTAAAAGAAAATGAAAATCAATTTACAGAACAGATAGAGCACTTACTTGATGACTTAGTAAATTACCGTAAAAAAGAAGGGCAGTCGCTACAGGTTGATATCAATCAATCATTGACACAAATTGAAGATTCCTGTGAAAAAATAGATAATCTTAAGTCTCATCGTGTTGAAAAAATTAAGAAAAAGCTCTATGAAAAGTTACAAGATATCAATGTAAACATTGATGAAAACAGATATGAACAAGAGGTGCTACTTTATGCAGAAAAACTAGATATAAATGAGGAAATAGTTCGTTTAAACACTCATATTAGAGAATTTAGAGATTCTATGGATAAGTCCTCAGGCGTAGGAAAAAAACTGGGATTTATAAGTCAGGAAATAGGTAGAGAAATTAATACCATAGGAAGCAAAGCAAATGATTCAGATATACAGCATGAAGTTATTAGCATGAAAGAAGCTTTAGAGCAGATTAAAGAGCAGTTGTTAAACGTTTATTGATGAAAAAAGGTAAACTCATAGTTATATCTGCGCCATCAGGAAGTGGTAAAACCTCAATTGTAAGAGAATTACTTAAAGATGAGTATCTAAAAATGGCTTTTTCTATATCAGCGACAACTCGTGCTCCCAGGCCTAATGAAAAAGATGGATATGATTACTATTTTAAGAGCGTAGATGAATTTAAACATCTTATAAAATCAAACGCATTTGTAGAATGGGAAGAGGTTTATGCTCATCAATATTATGGTACTTTAAATTCTGAAGTAGAAAGATTGATAAGCGAAGGCAAAAACGTAGTTTTTGATATTGATGTAAATGGTGGCATCAGCATAAAAGATAAATTTAAGGAGAAATGCCTTTCCATCTTTATAAAAGCCCCTAGTTTAAATGCATTAAAAAAAAGATTGGAGAAAAGAAAAACTGAAAGTCAACATTCATTAGAACAAAGAATAAGTAAATCTAAAATAGAGCTCGAAAAGGCTGAGCATTTTGATCAGGTTATAGTCAATGATGATCTAAAAAAAGCCATATCAGAAGCTACAACCATAATTAAAAATTTTATAGACAATTGATACCTTCAAAAAATAAAAAAGTTGGTTTATACTTTGGAACTTTTAACCCGATTCATGTTGGTCATTTAATCATAGCCAATCATTTAGCAGAGTTCACAGATCTGGATGAGGTTTGGTTGGTTATTACTCCTCAAAATCCCTTTAAAAAAAATTCAAATTTATTAGCTAATCATCATAGATATCAAATGGTGTTTAGAGCTACAGAAAAATACGATTCTATAAAGGTGAGTAAAGTTGAGTTTGATTTACCTAAACCGAATTACACAACAAAAACATTAATGATTTTAGAGGAAAAATATTCTAATATAAAATTCAATTTAATCATAGGTGAAGATAATTTAGTAAGTTTTAATAAATGGAAAAACTACAATTTTATATTAGAGCAATATGAACTCTACATTTGCCCACGTATCAATAAAAAACCTGTTCCGGAAGAATTCACTAACCATCCGGGCATAAACTGGACCGGTACGCCTATCATAGAAATCTCTTCAACTTATATCCGTGATTCTATAAAAAAAGGGAAGAATTATAAACCGTTGTTACCTTTAGAGGTTTGGCAATATATAGATGAGATGAATTTTTACAAAAAATAAAAGCTTCCCAAAAGGAAAGCTTTCTACAAGAGATTATAACCTTAATGATTTAATCTCTACACAACGATTTAAAAGCGGTCTGGACGAGACTCGAACTCGCGACCCCCTGCGTGACAGGCAGGTATTCTAACCAACTGAACTACCAGACCATTTGAGCATGCAAAATTAAATTATAATTTTAATTCGGCAAGACTTTAGAGGATTTTTTTTAAAAAGAATAGTATTGTTTTTGAATCATAAAGTTATTGATCAATTGATCAAAACCCTGATTAATATCAGCAGGGAAATAGTTGATTCTATATTTAGCACAAGTACTTTTTAATTCATTGAAATAAGACTTTATTTTATCTTGATACTCCTTTTTGTAAGCATCACCAAAAAGATTTATTTCCTGATTAGACTCTAAATCAACAAACTTAAGAGGTTCGTTAGTATACTCAAAATTATATTCTTTCTTTTGATCAAATACATGAAATAAAATAACTTGATGCTTGTTGAATTTAAGATGCTTTAAAACATCAAATAATTCTGTATCCTCTGGGTTATTTTCCAACATATCGGAAAACAAAATTACCACTGATCTTTTTTTTAGCGTAGCTAAAATTTTATGTAAATTACTACTATCCGTTTTTTTATTATTACTTTCTGATTGATTTTGAAGTACATTTTCCAGAGTTCTGTAAATATAGGAATACTGTTTGTTATTGCCCTTTTGTGTTGTATTTAACTCGAGTGAATTATTGTAAATACTTAACCCCACAGCTTCTCTTTGCTTTTGTAATAATTTACATAAAGAAGCAATAGCTAAACAGGAAAAGCTAATTTTATTCAGTTTATTTAAGGAAAAAGAATCTATTTCTGGAAAAGACATAGACTGCGAATTATCTAAAATAAATTGACATCTTAAATTAGTTTCTTCTTCAAATTTTTTAGTATAAAGCCTATTTGTCCGGGCATAAACTTTCCAGTCTATATGTTTAGTGGATTCTCCGTTATTGTATAGTCTATGTTCTGCGAATTCAGAAGAGAACCCATGAAACGGACTCTTATGTAAACCAGAAATATAGCCTTCTACAATCTGATTAGCCAGAAAAGGTAATTTACTAGTTAAGTTAAGATGTAAATTGTCCAATATCTTTTACGAATCTATTCA
>JAVLBJ010000055.1:0-1330 GCA_031581455.1 Psychroflexus sp.
ACTAAGCCTGAGAGCCATTCATCAATAGTTTCAACATAAACACTTAATCTACCCAGCTGATCTTTATACTCATCTATACTTTGCTGCGCTTGAGTTATCAATTGCTGAGTTTTGATATGGCCTGCTATGAGAAAATCATTGGCAGAAAAGTACCTGTTTTCCTGTAGGTTGATAAAAGCGGCTATAAAATCAAACCAAAAGTCTGCCGCACCCGGTTTCCCGTGATTAGCTCTTACGCCGATGTCTTCGGGAACACCTATAATGACATACTTTGCATTTGTTTGTTTTAAGCTATTAAAAGAGGTGATAAAATTAAGTTTCTCGCCTAATTTAGTTTCTCCGTTTCTGGACTTAATTAACTTGTCTCTATGCTTTTCCTTAAAAAAATTAAAATAATCTTTAGTTTTTTTCATCCATCAAATTTATTTCCATTAATCATGACGTGATCTATTGAATCTGTCCCAAAAGCATAGGGCATAAAACCATAAGAAGGAATTTTTTTAGTGATGATTAAATTAGCTCTTTTACCCTTAGCTACACTACCTACCTGTTGATCAACTTCTATAGCATGAGCAGCGTTAATCGTTGATGCATTGATGACTTCTTCAGGAAGCATTTTCATTTTGATACAGGCTAAAGCATTTACCATATTCATGTTACCGCTGGGCGAACTGCCGGGATTATAATCTGATGCTAAAACAACACCTAAGTCGTTATCGATTAATTTTCTAACTGGTGTGTAGGGAATGCCCAGAAAAAAAGAACAGCCCGGCAGCGCCACCGGTAGGGTGTTAGCTTTTTGAAGTGATGTTATATCAAATGATGATAATTCTTCTAAATGATCAACTGATAATGCATTGTATTTTACTGCTAAATCAACACCTCCAAAAGAATTAAATTGATTGACATGTATTTTAGATTTTAGTTGATATCGATCTGCAGCAGCTAATATTTTTTCAGTATCAGAGAGATCAAAAAATCCCTTTTCACAGAAAATATCAACGTAATCAGCTAATTGATGTTTGGCCACTTGTGGTAACATTTCGTTTATAACCAGATTAATATAAGCTACTTTATCGTTTTTATAATCAGTGGGAATGGCGTGAGCTCCCATAAAGGTGGCTCTAACAGGTATGGGCATTTCTTTTTTTAAGCGTCTAATCACCCGCAACATTTTTAACTCTGCCTCTGTGGTGAGTCCATATCCTGATTTAATTTCAACAGCTCCAGTGCCCAATTTTATTAAATCTGTTAATCTATTTCTGGCAGATTGATATAAATCTTCCTCATCTGTAGCCTGAATCTTTTTAGCGGAGTTAAGTATTCCGCC
>JAVLBJ010000055.1:1430-15628 GCA_031581455.1 Psychroflexus sp.
TGCATGGCTTTCCCTTTTTTAACCGGAGCATTTAAATCTCCGGTTTGCAATAAACCTTTTATATTGATTAATAACTTTCTCATAAAAAAATCAGTCTTGTAACTTAAAAACGCGTCTTAATAAGTCTGTTGACCTGGAAGAAAGCTGATTTCTTATTTGCACTTCTTCTTTGGCAATCATTTTAAACACGCCATCAAGAGCTTGTTGGGTCACATATTCTGAGAGGTCAGGATTGACATTTTCTTTAAAAGGAATTCTGTTGTACTTATCGATGGCAGATGTCCAAAGCTGATCAGCGCCAACATCTTTAAACGACTGATTAACGACAGGGTAAAACTCTTGATATAATTGATTAGCCGTGCTCTGCTTCAAGAAATCTGTCGCCGCACTGTCATTGCCCAGTAATATATTCCTGGCGTCGTTAATGCTCATATTTTTAATCGCATCAATAAAAATGGGCGTGGCTTTTTTTACGGCATCTTCTGCTGCTCTGTTCATCAATTTTATACCTTCATCAGCAAGACTTCCTAAACCTATTTTTCTAAGGCCTTCTTCTACTTGAGTTAACTCTTCCGGCAATAAAACTTTGACGGCATCATTCTCATAAAACCCGTTTTTCTGTGTTAGTTGATTAACTTCTCGTTCAACACCTTTTTCCAGGGCTTGTTTTAAGCCATTGCTGATCTCTAAATTTGATATAGGCTTAGATTGTTTCATGGTTTGATCTGCAATAGTCTGCAGCTCTGCACATGATACCGTGCATAGAAGTATCAGAATAAGCGATATTTTTTTCATTACTAGATAATATTAAAAGGTTATTTTCAATTATTTTTACAAAAGTATATTTTATTATAAATTAAACTTAAATCACAATGTCAAATACTAACGAAATAACAAAATCTAAGCCCATTCTTCAAAATACGATTTGCGTTCATACCGGAGAAGTTAATGATACGCAATTTGGTGGTGCCGTTTCCCCTTTGTTTTTAAGTACATCATATCCGTATGCTCAGGTAGATGAGAAAAGATATCCACGTTATCTTAACTCGCCTAATCCGCATAGTTTAGCAAAAAAAGTAGCTGCCCTAGAAAATGCAGAGGACGCTTTAATGTTATCAAGTGGAATGGCTGCTATAAGCAATACTTTACTCGCGCTGCTCAAACCTGGTGATCATCTGATATTACAAAATCAATTGTATGGCGGTACGGCTCATTTTATAACTTCTGAACTTCGTGATTTAAATATAGCATTTGATTTTACTGAAGATTTAGACATCAAGTCTTTTGAAAAACTTTTAAAACCAAATACAAAGGCGATTTATATTGAATCGCCTTCAAATCCACTATTAAAATTAGTTGATATAGCTAAGGTGGCAAACTTCGCTAAAGCACATCAATTAACAAGTATCATCGATAATACGTTTGCTACGCCTATCAATCAAAAACCAATCGTTCTAGGAATAGATATAGTGTTACATAGTGCTACAAAATACTTTGGCGGTCATAGCGATATTACGGCTGGTGCTGTAGCCGGCAAAAAATATGACATTGATTTAATAAAGCACAAAGCAATCAATTTAGGTGGTAGCTTAGCTGATTTTACAGCGTGGCTTTTAGAACGAAGTATGAAAACCTTGTCGCTTCGTGTCAAACAACAAAATAGGAATGCTAAGGCTTTAGCCGACTTTTTAAACAATCACCCGAAAATAAATCAGGTGAACTATCCGGGCTTGAGTTCACACCCTGATCATGAATTAGCGGTAAAGCAAATGCAGGGATTTGGCGGTATGATGTCTTTTGAGTTAAAAGAAGGCGTCAATGTGCAGGTATTTTTGAGTAAATTAAATATCATAAAAGATTCTATGAGTCTAGCCGGTGTGGAAAGTACAATTTTACTTCCATCAGAAACATCACATAGTTTGTTAAGTGCAGAACAGAGAAGTCAACAAGGAATTTCTGATCACTTACTTCGTTTCTCCTGTGGCATAGAAGATTACGAAGACCTGATTAAGGATATTGATCATGCACTTGATTAATGTATACACAAATACTATTGATTTTAATCACATTATAGATTAAACTTATAGTAGTATTGAAAAGAATAAGAATATTATAACATCAAAAGGTGATTTGCGCTTTATATTTGTAAAAAATAATTGTTTAATCAAAAATCATAAATTATGTCAATAGTAGGAAAACAATTTCCAAATTTAAAAGTAAACGCCATGAATGATATGGGTGACACTTTTCAACTTAACCTTTTAGAAGAAGCGAAAAAAAACAACAAAAAAATTGTTTTGTTTTGGTACCCTAAAGATTTTACATACGTATGCCCAACTGAATTACATGCTTTTCAAGAAGCTTTACCAGAATTTGAAAAGAGAAACACAATGGTAATAGGTGCTTCATGTGATACTGCTGAAGTACATTTTGCCTGGTTAAACACCTCAAAAGATGATGGTGGTATTGAAGGTGTAACATACCCTATATTAGCTGATTCAAATAGAAATCTTAGTAGCCGATTGGGTATCTTAGATATTGCTAAAGAAGATTTTGATGAAGAAACTGGTGAAGTTACTATTGAAGGTGATATGGTAAGTTACAGAGCAACTTATTTAATAGATGAAGAAGGAACTGTTTTCCATGAAAGCATTAACCACATGCCGTTAGGTAGAAATGTAAATGAATTCATTAGAATGGTTGATGCTTATACCCATGTACAAAAACATGGCGAAGTATGCCCAGCTAACTGGGAAGAAGGTAAAGAAGCCATGCAAGCTGACAGTAAAGGCGTAGCTTCTTACCTATCCAAAAATTAAAGTAGAATCAAACACTCGTTAGCATAATGCTAATGAGTGTTTTAAAAATTAAATATCATGTTTTTAGAGTTAAAAGACGACACATTAGAGCAAGAAGTAAATGGCAATGACAAAGTAGTTGTGCAGTATGCTGCCAGCTGGTGTGGTAATTGCCGATTAATGAAGCCGAAATTTAAAAAATTGGCTAAAGAAAATGAGGATATTTCATTCATCTTAATCGATGCTGAGAAAAATCCGGAATCTAGAAAGCTGGCAAATGTTAATAATTTACCCACGTTTGCGACCTTTAAGAATGGTGAGTTTGTAAATCAAGTGCAAACTAACAAATTTGAATCTTTAAAAGAATTAGTCAATGAAGTTACCCATAATTAAACATTTACAGCGTGAAAACGATGTGAATAGCTTAGAACGAGCTTTAGAGGTTTTAGAATCTTTTTCTGAACATAGAAGCGTTAAAGAAGATGAAATGGATGTAGTAGGTGAACTTGTCACTAATATCAGTGGTGCTATAGAAGTCCATAAAATGGTAGAAGATGGCATGAGTGAAAAAGATGCCGCTAATGCATTTTCTAAACGTGTTCTAGGTTCGATAGATAGATAAAACCTAAAGTGAGTTTAACAAAACCACCACCTTAGTAAAGGGGTGGTTTTTTTATAGATATTGCCCTGCTTCAATATAAATTTTTCGACCTTCTTTATCTTTTAATTCTTTGTCTCTCCATATTAAAGTATTAAAGTATAAACTGATTTCTGCACTTAGACAAAGTCCTGCGGCATCTACGATATCATCCGGCTGAACTTTTGTTTTAGGATAACAATTCAAAGCCTGCCTGACTGATTCTGCTAAGTTTGCTGAATATGAATTGATAAGGTTAAACCTTTCATCAATGCCGGAAGCTGTGTTTTTTTTGGATTGTAAAACTTCTCCTTTTAAAACTTTAAAGCAGATTTCAGGATGAGATTCAGCTAATTCAATATGGCTGGCGTTTTCTATAAAATTATCTACTTCTTTTATTTTTTTACCAATATTAAAAGCCTGGATAGATAGTCCTTTTCCTGTAATTGCTTTATTTTTAGGATTGGCTTTTTTATAATCACTTAAAGCTAAAGCCTCTCGACATGGCGGTGTAAATATGGTAGATGATCTGTTTTTTAAAAGTTGTCTCATTTGTTTTTCTATACCTCTTTTAAAACCCTGAGAGCTCAAACCTATAGGCATGTCTATAAATATTTTTGAGCATTCTTCTAAAATCGGTCGCCCTGCTTTTATAGAACTTATCAACCGGAAACTATAATGATTATTATTTTTATAAAACATCAACCAGCCGGCTTTACACCCATCTAAACCAGCAACTTTATTCATTCCTAATTTCAATTTTTTTATATTGATTAAAGATCAATAAAAGTAAAACGCCAAGTCCTACTGCGCAAACAATAAGAACATTGTTAATAATGCCATCAGCACTAAATGAAAGTTTGATCATTATGGTTGATATAATAAATCCTGAATTACGAATAACCCTGCTAAAAACATCTGTTTGAAAAAATGATATTAGCAATAAAAGAACATCGGTGAGAATCAATACTGTAAAGAAATCATCAAAGAAAATAGAATTAACATCTTTAATACTTTGGGTAATATCTTTCACCTCTATAGTGCTATCAAGCAGCCATTCGCCAAAACTGTAAAGCGCTAATACAAATACTACCGGCACTAATAAATTTGCCATAACTGTTTTAATTCGTATAAATCGTTTGGTTTTATCATTCAAGTCCACTTTTTTATATAATGTGATTTTTCTGTAATTAGCGCTCAGCTTGTAAAAAAGAAAAATTAAAGTGAATAACAACAAAACCCCGATAATATCATAAGTAAACTGAAGGTCGGCCTCTGTTTTAAACCAGTCTGAAGTCAGTTTTAATTTTGATAAATCGTAAAATATTTTTCTTATCAGAATAAGCGTGATTATCTCATACTGTTTACCTATATAATTAGTCATAGATTTAGGGAGGTAAAAAACTAGTAGATAAACCTCATAAATTAATATAAAAGAAAATGGGGTATAGATAGATGATAAAGGACTTATTATAAGTGAATTGTTCTTAGGTGTTTCTAAAACACCAACATCGATAAGTAATATAGTACCAAGGTGGATTAGAAAACTCACTATAGCAAATATTACAAAAAACTTCTCTACCGTCTTACGTGAGTCTTCAGATAAAAAATAATAATTAATTTTTTTGAAAAATGAATACATACCTGCTATTTAATAAAAAAATAATAAATACAAACGTTATTTAGTTTTTTTTATGTGTTTTAAACAATCCGATTTTTTTAAAATTAAAATACCGTATCGTTAATTAATCACAAATCATGTTTAATATTAATTCTAACAATTTCGTATATAATTCTTATTTTAGCTAAAAAATAAATTAATTAATCCATGCCTAATAATCAATACACAGAGGATAACATAAAATCCCTAGACTGGAAAGCCCATATTCGAATGCGACCAGGCATGTATATAGGGAAGTTAGGTGATGGTTCCAGTGCTGATGATGGCATATATATTTTACTTAAAGAAACCCTTGATAACGCTGTAGATGAATTTGTTATGGGTGCCGGTAAAAGTGTTGAGGTCTCTATACAAAAAGATAAAGTTATTGTTCGAGACTATGGTAGAGGCATTCCATTAGGAAAGGTTGTAGATGTTGTATCTAAAATGAACACCGGCGGAAAATATGATACACGAGCTTTTAAAAAATCGGTTGGATTAAATGGCGTTGGAACTAAAGCGGTTAATGCGCTTTCAAGTTACTTTCGTGTAGAATCATCAAGAGATGGCAAATCTAAAAGTGCAGAATTTGAGAAGGGCGAGTTAATCGATGAGGAATTTCTGGAAGAGACATCCAGAAGACGTGGCACAAAAATAACATTTGAGCCAGATCACGAAATCTTCAAAAAATTCACTTACCGTAAGGAATACATCAGTAAGATGTTAAAAAACTATGTATACCTCAATCCTGGTTTAAGCATTTGGTTTAATGGGGAGAAATATTATTCTGAAGAAGGGCTTAAAGACCTTCTAGGTGATAGTATAAAAGAAGAAAATCGCCTATTCCCTATCATCCACATGAAAGGGGAAGATATAGAGGTTGCATTAACTTACAGCAAAGCTCAATTTAGTGAAGAATACCATTCATTTGTTAACGGTCAACATACTACTCAAGGCGGCACACATCAAGCAGCCTTTAAAGAAGCTATTGTTAAAACCATAAGAGATTTCTTTAAGAAAAATTTCGATCCCGGTGATATTAGAAAATCTATTTGCGGCGCTATCAGTATTAAAGTTATGGAGCCTGTTTTTGAAAGCCAAACAAAAACCAAGTTAGGTTCTACTGACATGGGTGGTTCTTTTCCTACTGTAAGAACCTATATCATTGATTTTATCAAGCAAAAGTTAGACAATTACTTACATAGAAACCCCGAAGTAGCTGATAAAATTCAAAAAAAAATTCATCAAGCTGAAAAAGAACGCAAAGACCTTTCCGGCATTAGAAAATTAGCTAGAGAAAGAGCTAAGAAAGCTAGCCTACACAATAAAAAGCTAAGAGATTGCCGCGTTCACCTTAGCGATACAAAAAAAGAAGGTAACTTAGAAACTACATTATTTATTACTGAAGGAGATTCAGCCTCCGGGAGTATCACTAAATCTAGAGACGTCAACACGCAAGCTGTATTCAGCTTAAAAGGAAAACCCTTAAATTCATATGGATTAAGCAAGAAAATAGTGTATGAAAATGAAGAGTTTAATCTTTTACAAGCGGCCTTAAATATCGAAGATTCTATAGAAGACCTTAGGTATAATAATATTGTCATCGCTACTGATGCTGATGTTGACGGTATGCACATCAGATTATTAATTATTACTTTTTTTCTTCAATTTTTCCCTGAATTGATAAGAGAAGGTCATTTATATATTTTACAAACGCCTTTGTTTAGAGTGAGAAATAAAAAAGAAACCAGATATTGTTATTCTGAAGAAGAAAGAAGAAAAGCTATTGCAGAATTAAAAGGCAAACCAGAAATCACACGTTTTAAGGGACTAGGTGAAATTTCGCCTGATGAGTTTAAACATTTTATCAGTGATGATATACGATTAGATCCTGTAATGTTAGACAAAGAGAAAACTATAGGTGAACTTTTAAAATTTTATATGGGAAAAAATACTGCAGATAGACAAGAATTTATTATAGATAACTTAAAGGTAGAATTAGACCTTGTGGAAGAACTTGAAAATGAAGCTAAACAATAATAAACAAAAAGGCATTAAGAGTGGACTATACTATTTTAATAGGTAAATTTTTTACAACTATTATTTCTAATTGGACAGCTTAATAAATAAAAAAAACCTAATTTTACTTCAAGCTCGTAGAAAAGCTATAACACATATAAGCAATTATTTTTGTACAAACATTTTAATTTAGACATTATAGGCTATATATCTAAATTTTCAGATACCAGTTTTTATGATCTGATTTAACAGATTAAATAAATAACTCTTAATACTAAAAGAAAAAGAATATCTAGGATATATATACTAAAATTTTTATGTTTAATGAAGTTTAATTATAATTGCTATACATTCATTTATAAAACTAATTAATTAAACTTATCATAAAATTATTTTGAAGAATCATCTAAAACAACATTTCTAAAATATGAGTGAAAATTCTACTGATGAGTCAGTAAAAATAAGCGGGATGTACCAGGAATGGTTCCTAGACTATGCTTCTTATGTGATTTTAGAACGTGCCGTTCCTTCATTATTAGATGGATTAAAACCAGTTCAGAGGCGAATTCTTCATGCCATGAAAGAGCTAGACGATGGTCGCTACACTAAAGTGGCCAATATTGTAGGACATGCTATGCAATATCATCCGCATGGCGATGCCAGTATTGGCGATGCTATAGTTCAATTAGCCCAAAAGGATTTGCTTATTGATAAACAAGGTAACTGGGGAAACCTTTTAACAGGCGATTCAGCCGCAGCTCCGCGTTATATAGAAGCTAGATTAACCAAGTTTGCTCTTGAGGTGGTTTTTAATAGTAAAACAACGCAGTCGCAACTATCTTACGATGGTAGAAAAAGTGAACCCGTAAACCTACCCATTAAATTTCCTTTAGTTTTAGCTCAAGGAGCCGAAGGTATAGCCGTTGGTTTAAGCACTAAAATACTACCCCATAATTTTATCGAGCTTATCGATGCTTCCATCAATCATCTGAAAGGGAAAGGTTTCACCCTTCTACCGGACTTCCCTACAGCAGGGATTATGGATGCCTCTAACTATAATGATGGTCTGCGTGGTGGACGTGTAAGATTGCGTGCCAAAATTGATATTGAAGATAAAAAAACGCTTCAGATTACTGAGATTCCTTACGGTACCTCTACAACTACGCTCATAGACTCCATAGTTAAGGCTAATGAAAAAGGTAAAATTAAAGTTAAACATATTGAGGATAACACGTCTTCTCAGGTAGAAATTAAAATTCATCTACCTAAAAACACTTCACCAGATAAAACAATTGACGCGCTTTTTGCCTTTACAAACTGCGAACTTTCTATATCTCCTTTAGCCTGTGTGATCGATGATGACAAACCCGCATTTTTGGGTGTTACTGATCTTTTGAAAAAAAGTACTGAACATACGGTTTATCTATTAAAAAGGGAACTGGAAATAGAATTAGAAGAATTGCGCGATAAGTGGCATTTCGCTTCTCTTGAACGCATTTTTATAGAAAATAAGATTTATCGAGATATTGAAGATAAAACCACCTGGGAAGCTGTACTTAAAGCTATAGATGATGGCTTAAAACCACATACAGGTCACTTGCTTAGAGAGGTTACTCGTGATGATATAATTAAGTTAACAGATATTAAAATTAAGCGGATTTCTAAATTTGATTTAGATAAAGCCCAGCAAAATATAGATGCGCTTGAAGAAAAAATAAAGCAGGCGCTCTATCACCTTAATCATCTAACAGACTATGCTATTGATTATTTTAAATACCTCAAAAAAGAATTTGGTCAAGGTAAAAAACGTCAAACAGATATCAGGCCATTTGAGGAAATCCAGGCCAATAAAGTAGTCGTCAGAAATAACAAACTTTTTGTTAACAGAAAAGAAGGTTTTGTAGGAATCGGTTTGAAGAAAGATGAATACATCTCGGATTGTAGTGATATCGATGAAATCATAACTATTCGTGAAAATGGAGAAATGATGATTTCTAAAGTTGATGCTAAAACCTTTGTCGGTAAAAATATCATTTACGTTGGCATCTTTAAACGCAAAGATGAACGCACTGTTTACAACTTGATCTATAAAAATGGTGATGATAAAAAAACCTATGTCAAAAGATTTAATGTCACCGCTGTCACAAGAAATCGAACCTATCCAATCATCAAAGGTAAAAACAGTAAAATCCTTTATTTTACGGCAAACTTTAATGGAGAAGCGGAATTAGTAAACATCTATTTACGCCAAATGAAAGGACTTCGTAAACTAAAACTTGAGCTTGATTTTAAAGACTACGATATAAAAAGCAAAGGTGTTAAAGGAAACTTAGTAACTAAATGGCCGGTTAAAAAAATAGAACTTAAAGAAGAAGGTGTTTCCACTTTAAAACCTAGAAAAATTTGGTTTGATGAAACCGTACTTCGCCTAAACACCGAGGAACGCGGTGAATTATTAGGCGCATTCCGTGGAGAAGATCGTATTCTAATAATAGATCAAGACGCCATTTTAAAAACAATCAGACCCGAATTGACCACGCATTTTAAAAATAATTTGATCGTTCTTGAGAAATGGCAACCTAAAAAACCTATTGCCCTGGTTTACTGGAATGGTGATAAAGAAAAATTTTACGTAAAACGCTTTTTAGTTGACAATGAAGATAAAGAAGAATTGATCATCAATGAGCACGAAGAATCTTTTATAGAAATTATATCAACCGACTACAAACCGCGAATAGAAATTACCTACAAAAAACAAAAAGGTAAAGACAGAAAACCTAATGATGTAGTTAAATTAGAAGAATTTATTGATGTTAAAGGTATTAAAGCGCTGGGTAATCAGCTTACATCTGAAAAAGTGAAGCAGATTGATCTTTTAGAACCCGAACCCTACCAACCTGAAGAAGATGCTCCGGCTGATGAAATAGATGTTCAAGATGAAGAAATCATCAACCAAAAAAATAATAATACACAACAGAAATTATTTGATGAAGACAATTAAGATCATTAACTCACTATTTGATACTTATAGCTCATTTTAACTAATTATTTCAATAATAAATCTTTCTTTTTTTTAAATTGCTCAAAAATCATTTATGGATTATATAGTTATTGCGCTTCAACTTTTGGTTGGTTTTAGTATTTTAAATGTTTGGCTCATACAAAACAAAAAAGCTACTAAATGGCGCGGTGGTGATGCCAAAACTATAATTGAAGAATTTCATGTTTACGGATTACCTAACTGGTCATGTTATGCCGTTGGGGTGGCTAAAGTCATATTAGCCATCGGGTTATTGGCCGCTATTCAATACCCTGTACTTATGCAACCAAGTGCTATAGGTTTAGGTGTTCTACTTGCTGGATCGGTGATCATGCACATTAAAATAAGTGATCCGTTTTACAAATCTATACCGGCACTTTCTTTTTTAATCGCCTGCGTCCTTATTGCTGTTTCTCCTTATTTTATAGGATAAAACACCTGTTAATTCACTTTTTATTAGCGATTATCATATCCATATTAATATATCTTTGCAAAAAATGTATGGATAAGTATATAAATATTTTCATCAAATCTTTTGGGGATTATTTTAATTATTTGCAATCCGAAATTCTTAATCCGGATTGGACTAATTATTTTTATTGGTTAATAGGATTATCATTATTGGTGATGCTATTAGAAATTATATTACCATGGCGGAAAAATCAAAAGGTTTTTAGAAAAGGTTTTTTTCTTGATGTCTTTTACATTTTTTTCAACTTCTTTTTATTCTCACTGATCGGTTATAATGCGGTGTCCAATGTAGGTGTTGCTTTGTTTAATGATTTCCTGGGTTTATTTGGCATAGAAAATTTGGTCGCGATTAAGATTGATCAATTACCTGCATTTGCTCAGTTATTAATTATGTTTTTTATAGCTGATTTTATCCAATGGTTAGTGCATATTCAACTTCATAAAAACCCTGTGCTTTGGGAATTTCATAAAGTTCATCATTCTATAAAGGAAATGAGCTTTGCTGCCCAGTTCAGATTTCACTTTATGGAAACCATCATCTACAAATCGGTTCAATATATTCCGCTTGCCATGATAGGTTTTGGTATTCAAGAATTTTTTATCGTCCACATGTTTGCGGTGCTTGTAGGTCATTTAAATCATGCAAACCTTGGGTGGGATTACGGTATCTTGGGTAGGGTTTTTAATAATCCAAAGATGCACATTTGGCATCACGCCAGGGAATTACCCGATAGTCATCCTTATGGAATGAACTTTGGACTAACGCTTAGTATCTGGGATTATTTGTTTGGCACCGCTTATGTCCCTAAAGATGGTAAGAACATCACTCTGGGTTTTGATAATGTAGATGAATATCCGGATAATTTCTGGACGCAACTAAAAAGACCTTTTCAGAAGTTAAGATCTAAATAGCATTAGCCATAAGCTTTGCCATGATTTGATTCATCTTCTTTCCATGGTCTTTTTGAATATTTACCTGATATCGGTCTAACAGAAATTCCATATCCTTATGTGCTAATTTTACCTGACCTTGCTCATTCTCAAAGATTAAAATCTTCAAAGGTAACTCTACAGCTATACTCCTATTCGCTTGCATTAACGAAATGCCCACTTGCGGATTGCCGAACATGATGACATGTGTTGGCCTTAGATCCATATCTACGGAAGCTGCGTTCTCCTGATGATCCAGTTCTGCTAAGATGTCAAGCTGTTGGGCAGACTTGATCTGTTCCTGAACAGCTTTTACCGCATCATCAAAGGATAAATTGGAATGCTTAACGATGATGCCTTCATGTTTATCGATTGATGGCGATTCCATTTGTCTTTTATTATTTCCGGCGATATTTTGACATAATCCGTCTAAAGTTTTTGTCATTGTACTTAAATCGCTAAAACTAACATCATATCTGTCTGATAAATAAGTGGTCGATAATCTATATAGATAAGAATTGTCTCCGCTATCAAAAGTTATGATCTTTTGGGGGAGATCTAAACCTAACAATTGGTCTTTTTGCAATAAAGGCGTTCCTAACTGCGGGTTACCAAAATATATGGCATGCGTGGTTTCCAGTGCCAGGCCTTTTTGTTGTGCCATTTTATGATGTTCAAAATGAGCAACCAGACCTACTTGTTGATTATTATCGATGATGGAAAGCAATCTGTTTGCTGCCGCATCAGCTGGAACAGCAGCTTTTATATAATAACCGCCCGGTGCCGGCTTAAAGCCTTTGCTTTGCATTTGTTGTTCTTCTTTTTGATCAGCAACTTCAGAAGGCGTCGTTTTTTTATCAGTTGATTCCGATTTTTTTGTTTGACAGCTCAACAATATCAATGAAAGTAAAAGTAAAAAATAGCGCATAGGTAGATTTTTTTGTAAAATTAATAAAAGGTTTTTTAAAGAGTCGGACAGATCAATGATTAATAACATTAATTGATAACTCCCTAAGGCTAAAAAGGCTTAATCATTTAAGAGACCATACCCTGCAATTTTCCTTTGGCCACTCTATTTTCATCGACAAAGATAGAAACCTTGACGCTTAATTTTTGAAATCTATAATATTCCATCTTTGCAATCACACGGACTCTTTGCTCAGGAAAGACCCTTTGCTCAAAATCCATGGCAGAATGAACCAAATAGATTTGCGGCGGAATACCGCCGGCACTTGTAACTGAAGTCCCGTGAAATGTAGATCCAAAGCAAGCCAGACCGATCTGAGCAGCACATTCTGTTAATAGAACGCCGGGAACTACCGCTTTATGAGGAAAATGACCATTAAAAAAGTCTGAAGATTTTGGAAATGTATACGTTCCTATGATATGATTATTTGAATATTCCAAAATCTCATCGACGTACAAAAATGGCTTTTGATGGGGTATTCTCGCTAAGATGTCTTCAGTTTTCATCATTGTAAATGTTCGCCACCGTCAACGGGAATCACACATCCGTTGATCCAGGCGGCTTCTTTTTGGGTTAATAAATAAACGGCATCAGCGGCATCAGAAGCTGATGTGAGCCGGTTTTGCGGGTTTCGCTTCTGTGCGTTCTCCTGAAGTTGATCAAATCCAGGGATGGCCTGAGAGGCTTTCGTATCAACTAATCCCGGCGATAAGCAGTTGACATTGATCCGTAAATCGGCAAATTCGTAGGCCATGTATTTCATCAAGGTTTCCAGTGAAGCTTTCGCCACGGCAACCGCTGCATAGCCGTTCCATACCTTTTGGCTGCCTTCGCTGGTGAATGCGATAAAATCAGCCGGGCGATTGACCAATCGATGGCGGATCAATAATTGCGCCCAGTCGTAAAAGCTCAGCGCCATGGCCTGAAGCGTGATCTGTATATCTTGATTGGTCAAAACATCATCACCGGTAATAGGTTTCAAACTTCCCTTGGCAATGCTGTGGACCATCAGGTCGATCCTTCCCTGATATCCTTCTGCTGATAATTTTTCAGCTATCGCCTGTTGGGACGCTGCTTTTAAAGCATCTTTATTAAAACAGATGACCTGTTGTCCGTTTTTTTTGATAGCATCGATCGATGCTTGAAGTTCATCTTCAACAGATCTTCGCTCGCGGTAGACCAATATCAAGTTCCATTCTTCTTCGGCTAATTTTTCAGCGGTTGCCCAGCCTAAACCACTGCTACCGCCTAGAATCAATGCCCATTTTCCTTTTTTCATGCTTTATCGCTGTTCGTCAAAAATAAGGCATTCTATCAACATTGATATTTTTATTAGTCCAGGAATATGTGTAATTTTATAATATGATCCACAGAGCTTTTTTAATGGTATTATTCATATGCCTGTTCATTTCATTTTCAAAAGCCCAGGAATCCAAACTATGGTTAGAACCGGAGATCGGTCTGAGCTTTGTACAAGATGACCTTGCACGTATCTATGGTGATATAGAACCGCGTCAGGAGCTGTCCAACAGTTTAATCCTTAGTTTACGGCCTAAACTATATTATCAACTGGAAGAAAAGTTGTGGATAGGCGCGCATTTGGGCTATGCCTATGAATTTGCCTCCCTGGATGATCAGCGGGATATCAACATCAGCAACTATAAAATAGGTTTACA
>JAVLBJ010000003.1:0-65444 GCA_031581455.1 Psychroflexus sp.
AGTACCTCTTCAGTTAAGTCATGTTCCGGTGAACCGTAAACCAATCCATTGTTTTCATTAAAAATCTGAGTATAACCCTGTTCTTCTACGATTTTTTCAATGGCCTGCCCTATTTGTTCATAAAGCGGACGCATTAACTCATCGCGCTTTACTCTGGCTAATTGTTGAGCGTTTTTCTGGAGCTTGTTAATGCTTTCTTCCATATCGAATATTTCATTTTCCCTGATCTTTCTAACCACCTCGTTTAATGAATCTTTTTCCTTTTCAAATTTTGCGACCAATTCCTGATATTCAGCGTATTTCTTTTGTATTTTTTGCCCCAGATCTTTATTGTAGGTTTCCATTTCTGCCTGAACATCTTTTAGTTCCGGCATCTGGGAGATTACAAATTCAGTGTTGATGGTTCCAACTTTTGTTTGACTAAACACTGATGTAACCGTTGCTAATAGTAAAACTAAAAATATACGTTTCATAACTTAATTTTTTGCAAATAAAATGCTTTCATTCTTTATATCAAATATTAGACCAGTTTTTATTGATGAAAGTTTTCTGCAAATTTTTTAAAATCTACCTGAGTTAATCTGGCTCTTTCTTTAAATACTTGTGGCATCACTTTACTGATTATGATCATTGATCCGGAAAATTTAAATTCACTATAACATTCCCACAGGGTGTTGTGCTCATCAATTGGGGTAAATAAATTTTTTTGTAAACTGGTTAAACCTTGTGTTGTATATCTAGCTTCCCATTTATGGGGTGGATCAAAATTTAAAATAGTCTCGATCATTTTAACTTTACGACCGGCTATTTTGATATATATTCTTCGCTTAGCTCCTACCTGACCACTTTTACCTTTTATTAATTCAGTGGATAGTAAACCTCTTTGCCATTCTTTATAATAGTCGGGGTTGTTCATTAATTCAATAACCTGATTTACAGGAATTTGTATTTTAATACTATTATAACAATTCATGCTGTAAATTACTGAAAGATCAACCGATAATCAAAGTTTATTCATAAGATTTATAAATTTGATATAAATCCTATTTTCATACCTTTGCACAAAAAATTACACCTATGAAATCAATACTTAGTGCATTGATCTTTTTGATTTCTATTACTTATATATCAGCACAAGAAAACAAAGATTCTATACTATTTTCAATAAACGGAGAGGATAAATTTACAGTGAATGATTTTTTAGAAGTTTACAATTCTAAGATTGATGACAACAAAAACATCAAAAAGCAAGTAGATTTATTTATCAACTATCAGTTAAAAGTAAAAGAAGCTAAAGCGACAAATTTAGATACTTTAACAGACTTTAAAAAAGAATACGCCAAATACAGAAATCAATTAGCTGATAACTTTATAGTTGATGGCGATGTTACTGATGAATTGATAAAAGAAACACATCATAGGCTTAAAACTGAAGTGAGGGTTAGCCACATATTGATAAAGGTTCCAGATACTGCCAGCGCAGAACAAAAAAAGGAGTTACTCAAAAAAGCGAAATCTATACAAGGTAAAGCAAAACGAGGTGCTGATTTTGAAGCCCTTGCCCTTAAATATTCAGAAGATCCTTCAGTTAAAAAGAACAAAGGAGACATGGGCTGGTTTAAAGCTTTTAATATGGTTTATCCTTTTGAAAGCGCAGCTTATAAATTAGACAAAGGTGAAATCTCTAAGCCTGTTAAGAGTCAATTTGGCCATCACATCATCAAAAAAACAGGTGAAAGAAAATCACAGGGTAAAGTGAGTGTAGCGCATATTTTAATAACTCCAAAGCCTAAAGATTCAAAAGGCATTTCAGCAAAAGAACAAATAAACAAACTTTATAATCGTTTGAAGAAAGGAGAAAATTTTGCTGACCTGGCTAAAGAATATAGCGACAGTAAAAGATCTGCAGTTAAAGGCGGTAAAATAAAACCATTCCCTATTGCTAACATCAATTCTAAAAAATTTGAAAAGGTAGCTTTTGACCTTAAAAAAGGTGAACTATCTAAGCCGTTTAGAACCCGGTTTGGCTGGCACGTTGTTAAAAAGATAGATACCTTTCCTGTACCACCTCTTGATGAAATGAAAAGTCAATTAATAAAACGTATCAAAACATCTAAAAGAGTTAAGTTGCTCAATGATAAGATTCAGGAAAATATGTTGAAGTATCACGAAATGACATTAGATTCAACGATTATTGAAAAACTAAGCAGCGAATTAGACTCAACCATTTATCGCTACAAATGGGAACCTTCAAAAGCATTAATATCTAATCAAAATACTTTTCTCTCTATTGATGATACACCATATAGCGTAAGTCATTTTTCTAAGTACTTGCAAAAACAACAACGCTCTTTAAGTAAAAGCGGGCAAAAAGAAAATATGGTTGCTGAGGCATTAGATAAATATGTTTATGCTCAATTAATGAAGAAGCATAAAGAAGATTTAGACGATATTTCGCCAGAATTTAAAAGACTGATAAAAAAATATAAAGAAGGTCTAATGGTATTTGAATTGATGGAAAGAAATGTGTGGAATAAAGCCAAAGAAGACACAGCTGCACTTAAAAATTATTATAAAAATAATGCAGAAAAGTATAAATCTAAACCCACAATTAGTGGATTATTAGCAGAAGCCAAAGAAGCTGATCAATTAAAAAAGCTTAAGAAAAAACTAAGTGAAACTGACTCAGTAGAGTTGATCAAAAAGGCATTTCCAGATCTTAAAATCTTAAAACTTAATGATCATCCTGTTACAGATTCTAAGTTACCTGATAATTTAAAATGGAAAAAGAGAGGCATTAAAGTTTATCGTAAAGCTCAACCGGTCAAGCTTGTTAAAATAGATAACTTCAACGGCGTTAAACAATTAGAGTTTAAAGAAGCAACCGGCAAAGTTATCGCAGATTATCAAAATGTACTTGAAAAAAAATATATTTCTTATTTAAGAGATAAATATGATGTTGAAGTGTTTAGGGATAGTCTTAAAAAATTAAAAAAACAACTTTGAAGAAGCCCTTAATTTTATTGTTTGTAATATCGTTAAGTAGTGTTTCCTGCAATTTCTTTGATGATAAAGTTAAAGGCAAAGTTATTGCTCGTGTTAACGATCATTACTTGTACAATAAAGATCTTGAAGAAGTTATACCTAATAATGTAAGTGCCTCAGATAGTGCCCTAAGAGCTAAAACTTACATTGATAACTGGGCGATAAAAAAAATAATGCTGGATAAGGCAAAATTTAATCTACCGGTTAAGAAACAGCAAAAGTTTGACAGTCTTGCTAACAATTATAAAGAAGAACTCTACAGGCAATCTTATAAAAATGCACTTATCAATCAGAAAATAGATGATAATATTTCAGATTCTTTGATTTTAGACTATTATGATTCACATAAACAGGCATTTAAAATCAATGAATATCTGTTACAGTTAAGATATATGGTGCTCAGTGATAAATTAAAAGATAAAAAAGAATACATAAAGCGTTTTTGGAGGTTTAATGATCAGGATAAAGCTTACTTAAATAAAAATTCTATAGCTATAAAAAGCCTCATGCTAAAAGATAGTGTTTGGGTAAAATCTATAGATATTTTTAAACAATTAAAAAAATTAGATTCTATAGATAGAAAGCAATTTCATATCCCTAACAACCGTTACACTTTAAAAGATAGCACACAAACCTATTTCTTTAATATCAATAAAGTTAAGGGACCAAATAGTGTTGCTCCTTATTCTTATATAAAATCTAAAATAAAACAGATATTGATCAATCGAAAAAAACTAACTTTGGGCGATCAAATCGAGAAAGAAATCAAAGCAGATGCTTATGACAATAAATCATTCGAAATATATGATTAAAAAGATATTATTTAGTTTATTACTGTGTTGCTATTTTACCGCAAACAGCCAGGTCACCGTTGATGAAGATGATAATCTTCTTAATACGACAATAGATAGCACAAAGTTAGAACAACTTAAAACCGGTACTAAAGACCGTATAAAAGTAGATGGTATTGCTGCTGTTGTAGGCGATTACTTAGTATTAGAAAGCGATGTAGACAAGTTTTTGATGAATCAAAAGGAAAGAAGCTCAGATCCGTCATCAGTAACCGGCTGTTCTGTCCTAAGAAGAATTATGGAAAATAAGCTTTTTGCGCATCAGGCCGTACAAGATAGTATTGAGGTTCCGGTTTCCAGATTACAAGACAATACAGAACAACAAATTTCTAAAATGTTAGAACAGATTAAAAGTATGGATAAGCTTTTAGAGTTTTATAACGTAAAAAACGAACAGGAATTAAGAGATAAACTCTTTGACATCAACAAAGAGCAACTGCTAACCAGTAGAATGCAAAGCAAAGTGGTAGATGATATAGAAGTTACGCCTGAGGAAGTAAGAAATTTCTTTGAGTCTATTCCAGATGAGGAACGTCCTGTTTTTGGAGATGAAGTTGAAGTTGCACAGATAGTTATAAAGCCTAAAGTAGGAGAAGCGGAAAGACAAGCTGTTATAGATGAACTCAATGAATATAGAGATGATATTTTAAACGGCGGAAGCAGCTTTACATCTAAAGCAGTTATTTACTCTGAAGATAAAGGGTCAAGAAGTAAAGGTGGTAAAATCATATTATCCAGAGATGACGCTTATGTACAAGAATTTAAAGAGAAAGCATTTAGCTTAAATGAAGGCGAGATAAGCAAACCATTCAAGACTGAATTCGGCTGGCATATATTAATGGTTGAAAAGAAAATTGGTCGTCGTAGAGTTGTAAGACATATACTTAGATTTCCTAAAATTACGCAACAAGAAATAGACAAAGCCAGAGAAAAGATAGAACTGATTAGAAAAAGGATTGTAGATGGTGAAATTGAGTTTCAAAAAGCAGCGCGAGAGTATTCCGATGAAGAAGAAACCAAAGGCGACGGCGGACAACTGATAAATTCATCAAATCAAAGTAAACGTTTTGAACTATCTAAGATGGATCCTAAACTCTACACAAAGATTATAAATTTAAACGAGGGAGAAGTATCAAGTGTTTATGAAGAAGAACAGCAAAATGGTAAAAAAGTATTCAAAATTCTTACGGTAACAGAAAAATATAAAGAACACAAAGCTGAATTCTCAAAAGATTACCCTAAGATTAAGAAACTAGCCTTAAGACAAAAGAAACTTGAAGAGCTTAAAAAATGGCAAAAAGAAAAAGCTAAAGAAACCTATGTAAAAATCAGTGCCGGCTATAAAAAATGTGGTTTTACAAATAAGTGGTTAAATTAATTTTATGAAAGATACGGAAGCCATTAAAGAGTTGGTTAAAAAAAATCAACAATTAAAAGATGAAGTAAGACAAGTCATTATAGGTCAGGAAAATGTCATTGATCAATTACTCATTGCTATTTTTTCTGGTGGCCACTCCCTATTAATAGGTGTTCCTGGTTTAGCTAAAACATTGATGATTAACACATTATCTAAAGCTTTAGGGCTGGAATTTAACCGTATTCAATTTACACCAGACTTGATGCCCAGCGATATCATAGGAGCAGAAATATTAGATGAAAACCGGAATTTTAAATTTATTAAAGGACCGGTTTTTGGCAATGTTATTTTAGCTGATGAAATCAACAGAACACCACCTAAAACTCAAGCAGCATTGCTTGAAGCTATGCAGGAAAAAGCAGTGACCGTTGCCGGTAAAAATTATCCATTAAGTCATCCTTATTTTGTTTTAGCCACCCAAAACCCTATTGAACAAGAAGGCACATACCCTCTACCTGAAGCGCAATTGGACAGATTTATGTTTGCGATCAATCTAACCTATCCTTCTAAGCAAGAGGAAATAGATGTTGTAAAATCAACTACAGTTGATAATAACGTTAAAATAGACCCCCTTTTCACTTCTCAATCTATTTTAGATTATCAATCTTTAATCAGAAAAATTCCTGTGCCGGATAATGTTATCAACTATGCCGTAGATTTAGTAAGGAAATCTCGTCCTGATAATTCCGATGTACCAGAAATAGTAAAGGAATATGTAGATTGGGGCGCTGGTCCAAGAGCATCACAAAATCTGATACTTACTGCTAAAACACATGCTGCCTTAAATGGTAAATACTCTCCAGATATAGAAGATGTTCAGGCTACTGCACTAAGTGTCTTAAGACATAGAGTATTAAAAAACTATAAAGCAGAGGCAGAAGGGTATTCTATAGATGACATCCTAAGAAAATTACTTTAAATAAGAATCATTTTAAATAATTAGAATTTATAAGGAATTGAAAATTTATCAGTAATTATCGCTTTTTAAATTAATAATTATTGAAAAACTAAGGATTGATTTTAATTAGTATTTATAAATTGATAATTATTTAACTAATATTCAATTAGCTTTGATTTTGCTATATTTGCCACACTTAAAAATAAGTATTATGGCATTTGATATAGATATGATTAAACGCGTATATGAAGAGATACCAAAGCGTGTTGATCAAGCAAAACAGATTAAAGGCAAACCCTTAACATTAACAGAAAAAATACTATATTCTCATCTTTGGGACAAATCATCTGATAAAGAATATGTCAGAGGTAAAGACTACGTTAATTTTGCCCCAGACCGTATAGCATGTCAGGATGCAACAGCACAAATGGCTTTATTACAATTCATGCAAGCCGGAAAAGACAATGTTGCAGTTCCAACTACAGTTCACTGCGATCACCTTATTCAGGCTAAGCAAGGCGCTAAAAAGGATTTAGCTCAAGCTAACGAGGTCAGTAATGAGGTATTTGATTTTTTAGAGTCCGTTTCTAATAAATATGGTATTGGTTTCTGGCGTCCCGGCGCAGGTATCATTCATCAAGTTGTTCTTGAGAATTACGCTTTCCCGGGAGGTATGATGATTGGTACAGATTCACATACTGTAAATGCCGGCGGCTTAGGCATGGTAGCCATAGGTGTAGGCGGTGCAGATGCTGTTGATGTTATGGCAGGTATGCCATGGGAGCTAAAATTCCCTAAATTAATAGGTGTTAAACTTACCGGAAAACCACAAGGCTGGACAGCCGCAAAAGATGTTATCTTAAAAGTAGCTGAAATTCTTACTGTAAAAGGTGGAACAGGTTGCATCTTAGAGTATTTTGGAGAAGGAGCTAAAAACTTGTCTTGTACAGGTAAAGGTACCATTTGTAATATGGGAGCAGAAATTGGCGCTACCACCTCTACATTTGGTTACGATGAATCTATGGAGAGATTTTTAAGAGCTACAGACAGAAATGAAATTGCTGATGAAGCTGAAAAAATCAAACCTTACTTAACAGGAGATCAAGAAGTTTATAATCAGCCAGAGGAGTATTTTGATCAGGTTATTGAGATAGATTTGAACACCTTAAAACCTCACCTGAACGGGCCATTTACACCAGACTTAGCGACTCCGGTAGGAGAACTTAAAGATAAAGCTAAAGCTAACGACTGGCCGATTAATGTAGATTGGGGATTAATAGGGAGTTGTACTAATTCTTCTTATGAAGATTTAACCAGAGCCGCCTCTATAGCGCAACAAGCAGTAGATAAAAAACTTAAACCAAAATCTGATTTTGGTATCAACCCCGGTTCAGAACAAATTAGATTTACCGCTGAGAGAGATGGATTATTAAAGGTATTTGAAGATTTAGGTGCCACTATTTTCACAAATGCCTGTGGGCCATGTATTGGTCAATGGGATAGAAGTGATAGAAAGGGTGATGAAAAAAACACGATTGTCCATTCATTTAACCGTAATTTCTCAAAAAGAGCAGATGGCAACCCTAATACTCATGCCTTTGTAGGCTCGCCTGAAATTGTCGCCGCCATAGCCATATCAGGTCGTTTGGATTTTGACCCTTTTAACGATACCCTAATCAATGAAGATGGTGAAGAAGTTAAATTAGAAGCTCCAACTGGTATTGAGTTACCGGAAAAGGGTTTTGACGTAGAAGATAATGGATATGTGCCACCAAAAGCAAATGGTAACGAAGTTAAAATTAAGGTGAGTCCGGAATCAAAAAGATTGCAATTACTTACTCCGTTTGAGCCATGGGATGGCAATAATTTAAACGGCGCTAAACTATTGATTAAAGCACACGGTAAATGCACCACTGATCATATTTCTATGGCAGGTCCATGGTTAAGATATAGAGGGCACTTAGATAATATATCTGATAATTGCCTAATTGGAGCCGTAAATGCTTTCAATAAGAGAACTAACTTTGTAAAAAGTCAATTAACAGGTAAATATGATGCTGTGCCAAAAGTTCAGCGAGAATACAAAAAAGAAGGTATTCCAACTGTTGTTGTTGGTGATCATAATTATGGCGAAGGCTCATCAAGAGAACATGCCGCCATGGAACCTAGACATTTGGGAGTAAGAGCAGTTATAGTAAAGTCTTTTGCAAGAATTCATGAAACCAATCTTAAAAAACAAGGCATGCTTGCCCTTACTTTTGATAATGAAAGTGATTATGACTTGATTCAGGAAGATGACACTTTTAACTTTGTTGACTTAGAGCATTTTACTGAAAATCAACCATTAACTGTAGAAGTTGTTCATAACGATGGAAGCAAAGATCATATTAAAGTCAATCACACCTATAACAGTACGCAAATAGATTGGTTTAAAGAAGGTTCAGCTCTTAATCTTATTAAGAAAATGAATAAAAATTAATTTAATAATATTCACAAATAGATTTTCTTAAAAAACCATACTCCAAAAGAGTATGGTTTTTTTTGACTTTATCATTAAAATATTACAATAGGGATATTTTAATAATATTTAAACCTTCTTACGCCAGCCATGTATTTGCTTAATCTGATAACTTGATTACTGTAGCCAAATTCATTATCATACCAAACATACACAACTGCACTTGTTCCATTATCATGAATCTGTGTAGCGTGACTATCAAAAATAGCTGGCGCCGTTGTCCCAACTATATCACTGGACACTAACTCTTCGTCAATAGAGTATTTAATTTGCTCTACAAGTTCGCCCTCTAAAGCGTATTCTTTTAAAGTCTGATTTAGTTGAGCTTTGGTAGTTTGTTTCTTTAAATTAAGTTTTAATATAGCTAATGAGCCATTAGGAACCGGTACTCTAATAGCATTTGAAGTTAATTTGTTTTCAAGTTGCGGCAGTGCTTTTGCTACTGCTTTTCCTGCGCCTGTTTCTGTTATAACCATATTTAAAGCTGCAGCACGACCTCTACGGTATTTCTTATGCATATTATCAACTAAATTTTGGTCATTAGTATAGGCATGAATGGTCTCTAAATGACCATCGGCTATGCCATAACTGTCTTCTATAACTTTTAAAACGGGAGTAATCGCATTAGTTGTGCAAGATGCCGCACTAGCTATCTGCTCTTGCTTAGGTTTTATGTCTGTATGATTAACACCATGTACGATATTAGGGACGCCTTTACCCGGAGCTGTTAATAATACCTGAGCTGCTCCCTTAGCTTTTAAATGCAACGAGAGTGCTTCCTTATCACGGAAAGCTCCGGTATTATCAATCACAAACGCCTGATCTATGCCATAATCAGTGTAATCTATTTTGTCTGGCGAGTTAGCACTGATAAATTTAACGCGTGTACCATTAATAAGTAACGATTGATGCGCACTGTCTACTTCTACAGTCCCCAAAAAATCACCATGAACAGAGTCGCTTTTTAATAAAGACGCACGTTTTTTCAACACTTTTTCATCTAATTGACCTCTAACAACAACAGCCCTTAATCTAAGCTGACTACCTTTACCTGTTTTAGACATCAATTGCCTGGCTAATAACCTTCCTATTCTACCAAATCCGTAAAGCACCACATCTCGAGGTTCAAAATCGGGTAAATCATTAATGCCGATTAATTGAGATTTTAAAAACTCATGAATTTGCGCTTCTTCAAAGCTATCTCTATCGTATTCATAGGTTAATTTACCTATATCTAATTTTGCAGGTGGTAAATCTTGTTTGAGCAAGACTTCCGCGATTTGAGTAGTATCATAGACAGAGATAGGCTTTTCTACAAAATCACCCGCATATTTGTGTAAATCAATAATTTCACTTGGTGTTTTATCTAAAATAGAGTTTCTAAAAATGACTAATTCTATAGAATGATTATACCATAAGTCATTAACGATCTTAATAAATTTTACAGCCGTTTTTCTAAGGTCTGCCTGAAGTAAAAGTTGCTTTTCGTAATCAAGGTTGGTTGTCATTTTATGATATTTTTTGCAAAAATATAAAACTCAATCGTTTTCGTGAATAAATCAATAAAAAAGCATCCGTATTAGATGCTTTTTTTGATTAATTGACAATGAGCTGTAAATAAGTTTATCTAAAAATATAAGTCTTGGTTTCCCCATTAGGATTGCCAAAGGTAACGCTCATTGGTTCTCTGGAATTAGATTGGGCTACTTGTTCTTTGAGTTCTTCAAGGTTATTAACAGCATTACCATTTACTTCAGTAATGATCAATCCTTTAAAATTATTAGAGACGTAAGCATTATCAAGGACGTTAGCAATTTGAACACCGTTTTCTAGATTGTAAGATTTCAATTGATCTTGATCGATATCTGTAACCTCAACGCCTAACCTATCAAATCTAAAAAGTTTATATTTGGTTAATTCTACTTGCTTATTTATGGTACGTCCATTTCTTTTGATTTCAACATTTACAATATCACCCGGATTTTTGGTATTGATATAACCGGTTAAGTCGGCAAATCGTCTTATTTTAATATCATCAATTTTTTTAATAATGTCACCATTTTTGATGCCAGCATTTTTGGCACCACTTGCGTTGTTTATACCGCCAACATAAAACCCCTGCGTATCATCAATATTTAACTCTTCTGCCTTTTCGCCATTGATTTCAGAACCTCTTACACCAAGCACTGCTTTCTGTACATTACCGTATTCCATTAAATCTTCAACAATCTTTCTAGCATTATTACTGGGTACAGCAAATGAATAACCTACATAAGAACCGGTTCTAGACGTAATCGCTGTATTGATTCCTATTAGCTGACCATTTTCATTAACCAGTGCTCCTCCACTATTGCCCGGATTTACGGCTGCATCAGTTTGTATAAAAGATTGATACATATTGTTTTCAGGGTCTAGATTTCTAGCTTTAGCGCTGACTATTCCAGCTGTCACCGTAGAGGTTAAATTAAAAGGATTACCAACCGCTAAAACCCATTCTCCAACTTTTACGTTATTAGAATCTCCAAATGCCAGATAGTGTAAATCCTCTTCAGCTATTTTAAGTAACGCTATATCACTCTTAGGCGCTGTTCCTATAACTTCTGCTTTATAGTTTTCATTATTGTTAAGTGTAACTTCTATTTCTTTAGCCCCTTTTATCACATGATTATTAGTAACAATGTAACCATCAGGACTAATAATAACGCCTGAACCAACACCGCGAATGGCTTTCTTTTTTTCTTGACCGTAACCAAAAAAGAAACTTCTCGCTGGAGCAACGCTTATGTTTTTAACATTGACAACTGCATTCACCGTTTCTTTGGCGGCAGTCACAAATTTATTATCAGCATTTGAATTTACCGGCATATTAGCCATAGGTAAAAATGGCGTATCATTTTTAGTTGATAAAGTCGTTAAGCTTTCGCGGCTTTCTTCATCAGAATGTAAAGCATAAAAAATCCCGAAAGACATACCACTCGCTAAAATTGCTACTATAAATAAACTCAAATATTTTTTCATAATTCTAATTTTTTAAACAAATTTAAAGACAAATATTTTTTATTTTTTCTCGTTAACGTCTTTTTAACCGCCTCTTGCTTTTTGCTTTTTCTATATTTGCTAAAAAAATTTGATTTTCTACAAATATCATGGAACGGCTAATGATTTTATCATAATTGATAACCGTCAATTACATTTCAAAAATGATACCAATCTAATCAGACAAATCTGTGACAGAAGGGTTGGAATAGGTGCTGATGGCTTAATATTACTTGAAGATAGTGAGCAAGCAGATTTTAAAATGGTATATTATAATAGTGACGGCCACCTGAGTAGTATGTGTGGAAATGGCGGCAGATGCATTGCCTCTTTTGCTTATCAGCATAAAATTGCTGATCAAAAAACAACTTTTGAAGCGCCAGATGGTTTACATGAAGCTTTTGTGCATTCTGTAGATTACGTAGACTTAAGCATGGGCAATACGCAACAACCTGATCAATTAGATGAACAGACATTTTTTGTAGATACCGGCTCACCTCATGTTATTCGAATGGTAGATCATGTTCAGGACGTAGATGTACAAAACATAGGCTCAACGATAAGATATGATCCACAGTTTGAATCTATAGGAGGCACTAATGTCAATTTTGTTCAAATAGACAATAACGAAATCAAAATGCGCACCTATGAACGTGGTGTTGAGGCAGAGACTTTTTCTTGTGGTACGGGTGTTACCGCTGCCGGAATCACCGCCCATTTTTCAAAAAAAATCCTATCAGATCATATTAAGGTGAATACCAAAGGCGGCCAACTAAGCATTTCTTTTTCAGCTGATACTATTTACAGTAATATCAAGCTATCCGGTCCTGTAGCTTTTGTTTTTAAAGGAGAATTTAATGAACTTACTTAATAATCAACATATTCAATTAAGGGCTTTAGAACCGGAAGACCTCGCTTTTTTAAAAGCTATAGAAAACAATCAAATCTACTGGCAGTACAGTGATACTATTCAGCCTTTTTCAGATTACATATTAAATGAATACATCAAAGTTGCCGGCCAGTCTATTGTAGAAGCTGGTCAGTTGCGCTTACTTATAGCCGATAAGACTAACAAGCTAAAAATAGGATTTGTAGATTTATACGACTATAATCCAAGACACGCCAGAGCCGGCGTAGCTATAATTATCCATCCAGACTATCAGCAAAGAGGTTATGCTTCACAAGCGATTAATTTGATATGTAATTACGCTTTTTATGAATTAAATCTGCATCAGATATATGCCGGAATTCTGTCAGATAATAAAGCCAGCATCAAGTTATTTGAAAATGCAGGATTTACTTGCTTTGGTACAAAAAAAGACTGGGTGAAAATCAATAATCAATTAAAAGACGAATTATTTTATCAGAAATTTCATCATGAAAAACAGAAGTAAAGTTTTAGTAGGCATAGCGCTTTTAGGGGTTGTTATATTTGGCGTGTTTGCCTACTTCATCAATCAAATATTATTGAGTGACAATACTGATTTTGAAGAGCCAGTCAAATATGTCTACATAAAAAAAACTGACAATTTTTCAGATGTTATGCAACAGTTAGATTCTCTGCTTATCAATCCTGATTATTTCCAAATGGTAGCTCAAAAGAAAAACTACAGCGTTAAATCAGGTAAATATCCTATTGAGAAAGGCATGAATAACAATGAAATAGTCAACGCCTTACGCAGTAGAAATACACCGGTGCGCGTTCAATTTAGTTATGAGAAAAACCTGGAAAGCTTAACACAGACTTTAGCTAAGCAAGTCGCCATAGACGCTTCAAGTATCTACAGTTCTTTTACAGATGATAAATTCTTAAAGAAACACAATCTCAATCAGCAAACTTTACCAGCTGTGTTCTTACCTAACACTTATGAAATGTATTGGGATGTTAGACCTGAAAAACTAAGGGATAGGCTATACAAAGAGTATCAAAAATTTTGGACTACTGCCAGAGAAGAAAAAAGAAAGGCTTTAAATTTTAAGCAGCTTGAGGTAAGTACGCTGGCATCTATAGTTAGAAAAGAAACATCACAACTTGAGGAGGCTGATAAAATCGCAGGTGTATATATCAATAGGTTAAACAAAGGGATTGCGCTTCAAGCTGACCCTACTGTGATATTTGCGCTACAGCAGCAAAGTGAAGAACCTTTAGACATCAAACGAGTGCTTACTGAAGATTTAAAAATTGATTCACCTTATAACACCTATCAAAATGCCGGTTTGCCGCCTGGTCCTATTTGTATTCCTGAAATCAGCTATTTAAAGGCGGTGCTCAATTTTGAAAAACACGATTATTATTATTTCGCAGCTGACCCTAAAAAACCTGGCTTTCACCAGTTTGCTAAAACCTTGAGCCAGCATAACCAAAATGCCAGAGAATATAGACGATGGATTAATAAACAAAAGATTTACAGATAGTTTATGAAGCCTAAATTAATGCTCATTTTATCACTTAGTTTACCTGTTCAGGTTTTACTCATCTTTTGGGCTTCGCAGAACGAACCATGGATAGAAACAAATTATGCCATGGCTATTTTCCCGTTTATCGCTCAAGCTATGTCTTTTTTATATAGCGCTATCCCTTTTTCAATGGGCGATATTTTCTACATCATTCTCATCTTTATGATGGTGAAATGGTTAATAGGTTTATTTTACACTAAAAAATATCAACTGAAACACAAACTACTACAGATGATCTCTTTTTTAGCAGTTGTCTATTTTATTTTTAATCTGTTTTGGGGATTGAATAATTATCGGCTACCTATTCATCAAAAATTAGATTTATCAACCGATTACACTACTGCAGAATTAAAATCGATTAGTTGTCAATTAATAGATGCCGTCAATAAAGAACAAAACCGTCTTACTACTTCTGATACCGCTATGGTAACATTTCCTGATAAAAACGACTTTAAAGCCTCAGTACAGCAGTCTTTTGTAAGCATGCAACAAAATGAGCTTATTACCAGATTACCATCAGCTACTATAAAGTCATCATTGTTTAGCACAGCACTTACTTATGCTGGGTTTAGCGGTTATTATAATCCTTTTACTAACGAAAGTCAAATTAATGCATTAGTTCCGGCTTTTAGACGACCTACGATAATGGCTCATGAAAAAGCACATCAGATAGGTTATGCTAAAGAGAATGAAGCAAATTTTATAGCTTGCATGGTTACTATAAATTCGCGAGATAGGTTATTGCGTTATTCCGGTTTAAGTTACGCCTTAAAGCATTGTCTTAATGACTTGTATTTCAGAGACAAAGCTATGAGAGAAGCATTAATAAGCGATTTAAATCCAGGCGTGATTAAAAACTTTAAAAAACTTTCCTTATTTTGGTCAAAATATGATAACCCTTTTGAACCTGTTATGAAAGTGATTTACGGCCATTTTTTAAAAGCTAATAATCAACCTAAAGGGATTAAAACTTATAATTATGTCGTGGCACTTTTAGTCAATTATTATCAAAAAACACCAACATTATAAATATGAATAGAATTTTATTCAGCCTATGTATTATGCTGTTGCTTGTATTCACCGGACAAGCTCAGGAATACAGACCGGACAACAAACAAATAAAAACCAGAACAGATCAGGCCGTTGTACTTAAAAATGCCACGCTTCACCCAGAGCCAGGTAAAACATTAGAATCTGCACATTTGGTAATAAAAAACGGGAGAATTATAGATATGGGTAAAACTATTTCTGTACCAAAAAATGCAGTTACTTACCAATTAAACGGAGCGCATATTTATCATTCTTTTATTGATGTTTTTTCTGATTTTGGGATCAAAAAAATTGACAAAGCCAAGCAAGGCAGCCAGCCACAGTATGAATCTTCCAGAAACGCATATTACTGGAACGATCATATCAGACCTACGCAAAATGCGGTTGATCATTTTAAATTTGATGAAAAATCTGCAAAAAAACTTCGTCAGTTAGGTTTTGGCGCCGTCAATACGCATATTAATGATGGCATCATTCGTGGTACCGGCATGCTGGTAGGTTTGCATAGTAATGATTATGAAACGCCTAAAATAATCGCTGATAAAACTGGTCAATTCTGGTCTTTTGATAGAAGTGATCAAACGCGCCAATCTTATCCTAACTCTATAATGGGAAAGATGGCACTGATGAGACAAGTGTATTGGGATGCCGATTGGTATGATAATAATCAACCGGAAGAAAAAGACCTCAGCTTAGAAGCTTTTAATAGTCAAAAAGAACTACCGCAATTATTCCATGCCGGCGATTATCTTAATGCCTTAAGAGCTGATAAGATCGCTGAAGAGTTTAATCAGGATTTTATCGTTTTTGCCGATAATGATACATACAAAAGAATAGATGCCATTAAATCTACCAATGCTAGATTTATTTTACCGCTTACTTTTCCGGAAGCTTATGATATGAGCCGGCCTTATTTAGTCAGAGAATTATCATTAGAGATGATGAAGCACTGGTATCAGGCTCCGGCTAACGCAGCCATGATGGAAAAAAACAATATTGCTTTTGCGTTTTCATTAACAGGTTTAGATAAAACATCCAATTTCAAAAAACATTTGGCTAAGGCGATAAAGCACGGATTAACAAAAGAGCAGGCCTTAGCAGCTTTAACAACTATACCGGCTTCTTATCTTGAATTGAAAGATGAATCCGGTAAATTAGAAAAAGGAAATTTAGCCAATTTTATCATTACAGATAACCCTCTTTTTTCTGATAATATGAAGATTTATGAAAACTGGATATTAGGAAAGCAACATCGCCTAAATAATAGAAAAACAATAGATATTACCGGCAACTTCCAGCTGGAAGTTAATGATGAAAAATTTGAGGTCAGCATTAAAAAGAAAAAGAAATCTTATAATGTAAAAGTAACTAAAGACACACTAACCTACCCATCAAAGTTGAGTTATGAAAACAACTGGATGCGTTTAATTATAAAATCTAAGGATAAGAAAGAAAGTTCTTATATGAGATTTAGTCTTAGGATAGAAAGACCTATCGAACAATTAAAAGGGTCTGCTATTTTAGGTGATGGGAAAGAAGTAGATTTTAGGTTAAGCCCTAAATCTAAAGAAACTGCAAAAACATCAACTGACAATGAAAACGAAGACAGCGATGAAGCAAAATCTGATCCCTATCAACCTTTACCTATCACTTTTCCAAATTTGACTTATGGTGTTGAAGACGTGACCACTAATCAGCAAAAACCTATCCTGATTAAAAATGCCACATTGATTACCGGAGAAGCTGATAACGAGTTGGAAAACACAGATATTTTACTCAAAAAAGGTAAAATCAACAAAATAGGTAAAGCCCTGGAAGCATCTAAAGCCCAAGTGATAAACGCCAGCGGGAAATATGTTAGTGCCGGTATTGTAGATGAACACTCTCATATAGCAGGAACATCAATTAATGAATCCGGGCAAAATTCATCAGCTGAAGTAAAAATGGAAGATGCGCTTAATCCAGATGATGTAAGCATTTATAGAGCTTTATCAGGAGGTGTTACCACGATTCAGTTGTTACATGGTTCAGCCAATCCTATAGGAGGTCAATCTGCTATTTTAAAACTCAAATGGGGTGCTAATGCTGATGAAATGTTAATTGATAAGGCTGATCCTTTCATCAAATTTGCTTTAGGAGAAAATGTAAAACAGTCTAACTGGGGTAGTAATTCCAGGTTTCCTCAGACCCGGATGGGTGTTGAACAGGTTTTTATAGACTATTTTAGCAGAGCAAAAGCTTATGAAGAAAGAAAGAAAAGCGGTGATTACCGAAAAGATGAGGAATTAGAAACGCTTCTGGAAATCATAAATGATGAGCGATTTATATCTTGTCATTCTTACGTTCAAAGTGAGATTGTGATGCTGATGCGGATTGCTGAACAATTTGATTTTAAGATAAACACCTTTACCCATATTTTGGAAGGTTACAAGGTAGCCGATAAAATGCAGGCACATGGTGCCGGCGGTTCTACATTTAGCGATTGGTGGGCTTATAAATATGAGGTTAATGACGCTATTCCATTTAACGCGGCTCTTATGCATGAGCAAGGGGTTGTTACGGCGATTAATTCTGATGATGCAGAAATGATGCGTCGCCTCAACCAGGAGGCTGCTAAAAGCATGAAATATGGCGACGTTGCTCCAGAAGATGCCTGGCAATTCGTTACTTTAAATCCTGCTAAACTACTACATTTAGATGATAGGTTAGGAAGCTTAAAAGAAGGAAAAGATGCTGATGTGGTTATATGGAATAATCATCCTTTAAGTGTTTATGCCAGAGCTGAAAAGACCATAATAGAAGGTGTTGTTTATTTTGATAGGGAAAGGGCTGACAGAAAATTAGCAGACGCTAAACAAACCCGTCAATTCCTGATCAATAAATTAATAGAAGCTAATGAAAAAGGTTTAAAAACCCAACCTATTAAAAAACAAGATAAGGAATACAGCACTTGTGAAACCATAGATAACTACTAGAATACAATAAATTATGAAGTTAAAAACATTATATATAACTTTGATTATGCTGAGTTTAGGGCTAACCAATGCTCAGCAAAAACCGGCTGCCGAGCAATCTGAACCTATAAGCATAAAAGGGGCTACTGCCCATTTAGGAACCGGTGAAATCATAGAAAACAGCCTGATTGTTTTTTCAAATGGCATCTTAGATTATGTGGGCAAGTTTGATGAAAACGAAGTTAAAGGAAGAGTCATTGAAGCAGAAGAGCAACATATTTACCCTGGATTTATCGCGCCAAATGCCACTTTAGGATTAGTTGAAATAGATGCTGTAAAAGCCACACGTGATGAAAATGAGTTAGGAAAATTTCTGCCGCATGTCCGAAGTTTAATCGCTTATAACACAGAAAGTAAAGTAGTAGAGAGCATGAGGCCTAATGGCGTTTTAATGGGACAAATTACGCCTCGTGGTGGTCGTATATCAGGAACATCATCAATTGTGCATTTTGACGCCTGGCACTGGGAAGATGCTGTTATTAAAGCTGATGATGCTATTCATTTAAATTGGCCAGGTCAGTATAGCCGTACCGGTTATGGTTTTGGCGGAGGAAAAGGCTGGAAATTGAATAAAAAATATAATGATGAAGTACAACAAATCAAAGATTACTTTAAAAGAGCTAAAGCCTATTACATACAATCGCCTGATGATAAAGATCTTGCCTTTAATGCGATGAACGGATTATTTAGTGGCGATAAGAAACTTTATGTTCATACAGATGCCGCCAAGTGTTTATTAGATATGATAGCCTTTAAAAAACAGTTTGGATTATCAAACGTGGTTGTTGTAGGTGGATATCGATCTGATCGTGTGGCTGATCAATTAAAAGACAATAACGTATCTGTGTTAGTACAAAGGGTGCATTCGTTACCCCGTTATCAAAATGAAGATTTTGATCATCCTTATAAATTACCGGCTGCACTTATGAATAAAGGCGTTCTTGTAGCACTGGAGGGAAGTGGAAGAATGGAGCGCATGAATTCAAGAAACATTCCTTTCTATGCCGGAACCTCAGCAGCTTATGGGTTAACAAAAGAACAAGCCTTACAATTAGTTACTTTAAATACAGCAAAAATACTGGGTATTGATCAGCAGTATGGAAGCTTAGAAGAAGGTAAAAACGCTACCATGTTCTTAAGTCAGGGCGATGCTTTAGATATGCAGGGTAATAAATTATCTTATGCTTTTATCAATGGGAGACAAATTTCACTGTCTACACACCAAACAGAACTTTATCAAAAGTTTAAAGATAAGTATGCAGAGAAGGATTAAACCAAGCTTTGAATAGCCAACTCGTAACTTTTTAACCCAAAACCGCTTATAGAACCTATGCAATGCGAGGCGATAAAAGAGCGATGCCTAAATTTTTCTCTCTGAAAAACATTAGAAATATGCACTTCAATAGCTGGTGTTTCTATAGCTCTAATAGCGTCTGCGATTCCTATTGAGGTGTGCGTATAAGCAGCTGCATTTATAATTATGCCATCTACATTATCATCGCTTTCTTGTAACTCTGATATGAGCTCACCTTCACTGTTAGATTGAAAATAAGATATTTCTACATCTTTGTACTTTTCCTGTAGTTCATCTAAATAATCATGAAAAGACTGGTAACCGTAAATATCAGGCTCTCTTTTACCTAAAAGATTGAGGTTAGGACCATTTATTATATGAATTTTCATAGTTTAAAATTAAATTTATTAAAAATACAGATAATACCGTATATATAACTGTAATTTATAGTTGAATTTACTAATTTTGGACAAAAATACAGTGTATGGCATTAGAACAAGACGTAATGACTAAAATAAAAGAAGCGATGAAAGCTAAGGATAAGGAAAAATTAGCCTCGCTTCGTTCAATTAAAAACGAATTACTTAAAGCTAAAACAGCTAAAACATCAGCTGAATTATCGCAGGAAGATGAACAGAAGCTTTTACAAAAATTAATTAAGCAGAGAGAAGACAGTGCAGAGATTTATAAAGAACAAGGCAGAAACGATTTAGCTAAGCCTGAACAAGATGAGGCTGACCTTATAAAAGAATTTTTACCTGAACAATTAAGCGAAGCAGAAATAGAGGCTCATATTGATGCCATTATAAAAGAGACCGGCGCAAACAGTATGAAAGATATGGGTCAGGTGATGGGATTAGCTGCTAAAAAAATGGCTGGAAAGGCAGATGGTAAAACTATATCAGCTATAGTTAAAAAACATTTGAACTAATCTATTTTACCAGATTTAGCAGCTAACATTATCAATACATTTTTGTGAAAGTTACTGTAATCAATTATTATTTATTTGATTTGTATATTGATTATAAATTAAATTATTTCATTTCTAAAATCCACATTAAGTTTTTAAATCATATAGGATGTTAAGAAGTTATGAGTTATATTATTTTTGTGTTTTATTAATATTAGCTGGATGTAGCTCTAAGCAAAAAACAGAAGAAAAACCAAGAGTAGAGTATGACGTTCCTTCTCATTTAAGTATAAGTAAAACCGTTTATTATTTGATCAGTCATGCTTCTACAAAAAATGATAAAACTTCTGAAAATACAGAATTAAACGAACAAGGATTTGAACAAGCCGCCTTTTGGGGAAGTTATTTTTCTGATAAAGATTTAGACTTGTTCTACACAACTCCAGAAACGTTTGCTTTTCAAACAATGATTCCCATAGTTCATCCTTATAAAGGGCAAATAAGAAATATAGATGATCGGTTCAAATTTAGTCAGTCGTTATGGAAAAGTACGTATAGCAAAAATGTTGTCGTTATATCAAAAGATTTAGAGAATATCAGTTTTGTAAATAATCTTTTAAACAGGGAGAAATACCACAAGAAAGACCTCAAGAATAAACGATATTTATTTAAGCTTACAATAGACGACAATCGTTTTATTAAAGATTCGCTTTTTACGTTTTAATCACAATTTTGGGTTATAGGTGACACTTTTAATGGTTTAGTGATGATGTCTGATACTTTTTCTAAATTGTTGTTTTGAAAGGCATGGCTCAAAGTTTTTAAAGTTACCTTTTGCGATTTAGGTTTAAAGTTATCATAATTTTGAAAAACAATACCGTTTTTTCTTTTTTCTTTTTCCTTTACGCGAAATCTGAGACCACCATCATTTGTGTAAAACTGATAAGCTAAATAATCCATACTAAAGTCTTTCTGATCAAACCAATAACGATAAACATCCTGATGATCTTCCCCTCCGCCAACTTCTTTAAATTTAACTTCAAGTTGATAATAGGTTTTACCATTGATGCTATCATCTTTTAACCGTCTGGCCATTACTGCTTCGTCTTTTAATCTATAAGGTAATTGAACAAAATAGTTGACTGAATTAATCGCTGATTTAATTTTTGTTGCGGTGGTATCTACTAAACTTACTTTTCGATCATTTACTGTCCTGTGTAGTTCATTTTTGTCATAAACATCTTTTACATTACGAATTGTATCTATTCTGGTAAATTTAAACCGACCACAAATCCCTTCACTTAAGTAAATTTTATCTCGAAAAACATATTTTATTTTATGATTTTCCACCTTTTCTTTACCACTGTAGACTATAGCATTTTCTATGATTTGGGAAGTAGTTAGAGGTTTATCTGACTGATCTTTATCAGGTTGATCTTTACTGGCTTTTTGACATGAGAAAAACGTTAAAAGTACTAAAAACACGGAGTAATAAACTATTTTATTTCGGGGATGAAATTGTATCTTTTGTCTCATATTTTTTTAATTTATCTTCTAGTATTTCAATTTCTTTAGACTGTCTTTCAATTTGTTCATTGAGAGTAACGTATAGAACCAGGGCGATTAATGCAGAAAACACAAAGCCATATAAGTAAAGTTTACATTTCATTAAAGCTCAATTTTTAAGTTATCATAAGCCAAATGTATATTTTGAGGTAATTCTTTCTCAATGTCCTGATGAAAACCCATATGATGGCTTATATGAGTAAAATAGGTTTGATCTGCGCCTATCTCATCAGCTACATTTATGGCCTGATTTAAATTAAGATGTGTATTATGTTCTTCTTTTCTTAGCGCATTCAGTATTAGAACTTTTACGCCTTTAAGTTTATCCATTTCCGCTTGATCAATATATTTTGCATCGGTTACATAAGCAAAATCATCAATACGAAATCCAAACACCTGGAGTTTACCATGATAAACATTAATAGGTATTATCTTTTTTTCACCGAGCACAAATGGCTGTTCATTAATAATATTTTCATCTAAGGTTGGTGCGCCGGGATATTTATTTTCTATGGTAAAAATATATTCAAATCTTTTTTTAAGCTCATTCATAACGCGCTTATGCGCATAAATGGCAATGTTTCCTTGTCTAAAATAAAATGGACGAACATCATCAAGCCCTATCACATGATCATTATGTTCATGTGTAAACAAAATACCATCTATTTTTTTCACATCATTAGCAAGCATTTGCTGCCTAAAGTCAGGTCCACAATCTATAACATAAGATTTATTTCCCCATTCCAGGAGTGCAGAAACTCTAAGCCTTTTGTCTTTAGGATCACTACTATTACAAACTGGATGATCGCTCCCTATAATTGGTACGCCTTGTGAAGTACCCGTTCCAAGGATGGTAATCTTCATATATTTTTTAACACAAAACTAATTATATTATTTCGTTGTGGTCTTGTATTTATCTAACTTTGTAATGATATTAACTTAAAAATATTCTATTAATGGCAGTCCAAATCTCAGGCGATCATGACTTTGATGAAATACCATCAACTAAAAACAAAGCACTAAAAATCAACCTTAATGAAAACATCTATGGCACCTTTGCAGAGATAGGTGCAGGACAGGAAACCGTAAGAAACTTTTTCAGAGTAGGTGGTGCGTCAGGAACTATTGCTAAAACCATGAGTGCTTATGACAAAGACTTTAGCGATGCCATATACGGCATGGAAGAAAACCAGAGATACGTAACGGAGGAGCGCCTTCAAAAAATGTTAGATCATGAAACGCGCTTAATAGAAGATCGTATTTTACGTCAAAAACATCCAAGTAAACTTTTTTTTACCTATGCAAACACAGTTGCAACTATTGATTTTGCTAAAAAATATAAAGGCCACGGCTGGGTAGGTATTAAATATCAGGTAGAGCCTGATGAAGCTTATAATAAAATTACGCTTCATGTAAGATTTAAAGAAAACGATGCACAGCTTCAACAAAACACCTTAGGTGATTTGGGTGTTAATTTAATTTATGGGGCTTACTATTATAACGATAATGCCAGACAATTACTTAAAAGTTTATACGATCATATTGATAAAGATCAAATAGAAATAGATACCATAAACTTTTCCGGGCCAAGGTTTAAAAAAGTAGACAATCGCTTAATTAGCTTACAGCTAGTTAAAAACGGCATGACTGAAGCGGTTATGTTTGCACCTAATGGCAAAAATGTGCTGCCAGCTAGTATTTTATATAAAAAAAATATTTTGGGCTTGAGAGGTAGCTTTAGGCCGGTAACTAATGTAAATATGGATATTTACAAAAAGTCTTTAGACTTGTTTTTAAAAGAGAATAAAGTTAAAAAGGAAAAGACACAGGTTATTTTTGAGATTACACTTTCTAACCTTAGATCAGAAGGTGAAATAAATGAAGAAGATTTTTTAGATAGAGCAAAACTTTTATGCGCTTTAGGCAACACAGTCATGATTTCAAACTTTCAAGAGTATTATAAGGTTGTAGAATATTTCTCAAAATATACTAAAGAAAGGATGGGATTGGCAATGGGGGTAAATAATCTGGTTGATATATTTGATCAAAAATATTATAGACACCTAAGTGGTGGTATCCTTGAAGCCTTTGGAAAATTATTCTTTAAAGATTTAAGGGTATACTTATATCCATATAAAGATCCAGAAACTGGAGAAGTTATTACAAGTGATAACCTTAGGGTTCACCCTAGAATGAAAGAACTATATAAATTTTTTAAAAACAACGGTCGCGTAATGGACATAAAAAATTACAACCCAGATGTTCTAGGGGTATTTTCTAGAGAGGTTTTAGCTATGATTGCTAATGGTGAAGATGGATGGGAAGATAAACTTCCTAAAAATACAGCTAATATGATTAAAGAACAAGAGCTGTTTAAAAGAGACTACAAAAAACCTAAAAATGTAGGTTTAGAATACAGGGTTTAATTAAGTCAATTTTCCACCGGTTGAGGAAATCTTTCATTTCGTTTAAAAATAGATTTGTTTTGATTCACAGATTTTTGTTTTCTAAATCCTAGCAATCGCTGTATATATTTTTGTAAACGGTTGATTTGATCTCCATTTAGTAATATTTTCTTTTTTCTTTTCAATGGTAAAAATATTTTGAATTTAAAATTTTATGCCATTATTTAATCTATAAAAATGCTAGTTCATTTTCACCTTTAATTTTTTTTAGAAATTATCATCTTTACTCTTTGTTAGAATTTCATCTAATTCCCTGTAACACAGATAAGGCTGTGGTATTTTTTTACAAATGCACATCTATCTAGTAGCATGTAATACCAAATCTCCCATAAAATAAGACAAATAAATAGTTTCTAATTGCCTTTCTCTTCGTTAAAAAAATGAAATGTAGCTTTAGCTATGCTTAATTTTTTTGCCTTAATTAAAACAATTATAATTCAATTTCTTTTTATCTCATTTGATAGAATAATTGGTATAAGAACTAATATAACATCACTTATGAGGAAAATGTTTAAATTCTTTTCTAGCTTGAGCATGCTTATTTGACAATATAGTCTTACTTCATATAAAATAAATTTTAAATAATTATTAAAAATAGGAAAAGCTTTTAGTTTTTCCAAAAAAACGGTGAAAATAGTATAAGAACTGTAAATAATTCCAGCCTTCCTATTAACATTAAGAAAGTCATCCAAATTTTACTAAAATCAGGTAAGCTGCCATAGTTATCTACTGGGCTCAAATCTCCAAAAGCCGGCCCCACATTTCCTAAACAAGATGCCGCGCCACCTATAGCTGTTTCAAAATCAAGCCCGTTAGCGGCTAATACTATGGCGCCTATCATAAACGATAAAGCATATAAAATAAAAAAGCCCAGAATATTAAATATAATTTTTTCATCTACTCCTTTACCTTTATAACGTACCGGGATGATCGCGTTAGGATGAAGTGTTCGTTTAAATTCAAAAAACGCATTTTTGATCATCACAATATGCCTTACCACTTTTACACCACCAGATGTAGAGCCGGCAGAACCGCCTAAAAAGTAAAAACTAAAGAATAAAATGGTTAAAAAAGGAGTCCATAATGTAAAGTCTGAAGTTACAAAACCTGTTGTTGTGATCACAGCAAGCACTTGAAATAAAGAATGTCTAATCACACTTTCTAACTCGCTAATAACTATGGGATGGGTAACGCTGTTTAAAGATAAATCTACCTGGAAAAATATAATAATTGCTGTAATCAAACTAAAAATCAATATAAAAGAGGCATACCATCTAAATTCTTCATTTTCTTTAACGCGATTAAAATTACCTTTGATCGCAAAATAACTAACTACAAAATTTGCGCCGGCTAAAAACATGAAAAACAGAATGATATATTGAATCATAGGTTGATCATTCCAATAAGCAATGCTTTCATTTTTCGTAGAAAATCCGCCTGTAGATAATGTGCTTAAACTATGATTAATAGCATTTAGCCAATTCATCCCGGCTATTTTTAAAAGTATGGTTTCTATAGCCGTAAAAGAAACGTAGATCAACCATAACCTTTTAGCGGTATCTGCAATTCTGGGTTTTAGTTTATCTGCACTCGGCCCCGGCGATTCAGCCGCAAACAATTGCATTCCTCCTATTCCAAACAATGGTAAAATGGCAACTGTTAAAACTATAATACCCATACCTCCTATCCAATGTGTTAAACTTCTCCACAAAAGAATGCTCTGAGGTAAACGCTCTATATCATTTAAAATAGTGGCGCCAGTGGTGGTAAAACCAGACATGGTTTCAAAAAAAGCATCAGAAAATGACGTGATATAACCCGTGGTTATATAGGGTAATGTACCGCTTAGCGCCATAAAAATCCAGCCAAGCGTTACTATTATATAGCCGTCTTTTTTTTGAATATCCTTATCGTGCTCTCTGGTAAAAAACATTAATGAAAAGCCCGTAAGAAAAATAATGACAACAGCCAGTAAGACATTAATGGTATCAGGCTCATTTAAATACCAGCTTAACAATGCTGGAAATACCATAAAAGCACCATTAAAAACAAGTAACAACCCTAAAGTATAAACTATGATTTTTATATTAAACATGCTTATTTGCTAAATAGTTTTTCAGCTTTTTTAATAGCTTTAGGCAAGCAGCACATCACTAATCTATCACCGGCTTTTAGCTTAAAATCGCCCAGTGCTATTATGCCTTTCTTATCTCTTATTACACCTCCTATAACAGCGCCACGAGGAATATCTATATCTACTATTCTTTCATTGCATATCTTAGCGTTATCTCCTACCACAAATTCTAATAATTCAGCATTCATATTATTGAGCTTGGTAATCGCTATAACATTGCCTTTTCTTACATATCTAAATATTTTATTTGCAGCGATTAATTTTTTATTAATCAAGCTGTTGATTCCTATAGAATGACTCAATTTGAAATAGTCCATGTTTTCTACTAAAGCAATGGTTTTGCGAACATTTTTAGTTTTAGCGACTAAAGATGCCATGATATTTGTTTCAGAATCTTCTGTAACCGCTATAAAAGCATCCATTTCGGTGATACTCTCTTCTTCTAATGTTCCTACATTTCTGCCATCGCCGTGTATAACAAGTGTTTTCGTCAAGGTATCAGCTATATCTAATGCCTTTTCGTAATTTTTTTCAATAAGTTTTACTTTATAATTTTGCTCGGTTAATTCTTCTGCAAGTTGCCTTCCTATATTACTACCTCCTAATATCATAACCCTTTTTATAGCCTGCTTGGTTTCTCCGGCTAATTTATAAAGCTCCTCTACGCCTTTTTGATCTGTGATAAAGTAAATTCTATCTTTTGCTTTAAAAACCGTACTCCCGCGTGGGATAATGGTATACTGGGTTTCATGACGTTGTAGGGCTATAGGAATAAAGTGTAAGCCGGGGTAAAACTCAGCTGCTTGTTGTACCGTTTTTTTTACAAAAGGGGCTTCATCAGATAACGTAAGCCCAATCATGGTTAAAGCCCCGTCATCAAACTCATAGGTATCCGTAAAAGCAGATTGGTTTAAAAGTAATTTAACTTCTTCTGAAGCCAGCCATTCAGGCGATATAATATCATCTACGCCTATTTCTTTAAAATTGATCAAATCAGGGAGTTCTACATATTCTTGATTAGAAACTCTGGCGATGGTTTGCTTAGCTCCCATTTGCTTGCCAATAGCACAAATACTAATGTTTGCTGATTGTGAAGAAGTTACAGCAATTAACATATCTGTATCCTCTATTAACGCTTCTTTAAGTACACTAAATGAGGTGGCATCTCCATTAACCGTTTTAATATCTAAATGCGTATCTGCATAAGACAGTCTTTCTTTGTCTGTTTCTATTAACGTAATATCGTGAGATTCGTATGATAGTAGCTTAGACAAATGATAGCCTACCTCACCAGCTCCGGCAATAAGGATTTTCATAAAAAAATATTAAAAAGCAAAAATAAAGTTTTTTGGATTGAAAATGCTCAAAAAAAATTGAATCTCATTATAACTGAGAAATGTATCTTTGCCAAAAATTAAAAATGCCCAAGCATATAAGGCCTTATTCTGATTCTAAGCAATCTAAAAAACAGCAAGTTGAATCGATGTTTGATAACATTTCAGGCAATTATGATAGATTAAATAGGGTGATTTCTTTAGGAATAGATCAATCATGGCGTAAAAAAGTGATTAAAAAAGTGATTAATCATCAACCTAAAACTGTTTTAGATGTGGCTACAGGTACAGGTGATTTAGTTGTAGCCTTAGCAGCCTCATCAGCAGAAGAATTAATAGGGCTAGACCTCTCTAAAGGTATGCTTGATACAGGCCAACAAAAAATTAAGCAAAAGAAATTAGATTCAAAAATTAAAATGCAGCAAGGTGATGCAGAAGCTATTCCTTATGATAATAACTACTTTGATGCCATTACTGTCGCCTTTGGTGTTAGAAACTTTGAAAATCTGGAAAAAGGACTACAGGAGATGTGCCGTGTGCTTAAACCAGGTGGCTTAGTGGTTATTTTAGAAACTGCTGTTCCTACTAAATTTCCTTTTAAGCAATTTTACACGTTGTATTCCAGAAATATACTCCCATTAATAGGTAAAATATTTTCAAAAGATAAATCAGCTTACAACTATTTAAGTGAAAGTGCAGCTGTTTTTCCATATGGAAAAGAATTCAACAATATTTTAAAAAAATCTGGGTTTAAACAAGTGGAAGATTTATCTCAAACATTTGGGGTAGCTAGTATTTATACCGCTACTAAGTGATTATGAAGTATTTGATTTTATTATTTATTGTTTTTTTACCTATAAAGCATGAAGCGCAAGGTTTTTTTAGCAAAGAAAAAGTTAGAAATAAACCTAACTTTGATAAAAAGCAGTTTTCATGGGGCTATTATTTAGGGACAAATGTTTACGATTTTAATTTTGATTACCTAGATAGGATAGATGAAGTTATTGTAGAAAAAGGCATTGGCTTTAATGTAGGTTTAATCGGCAATATGCGAATTAACGATTATATTGATCTTAGGTTGGAGCCGGGCGTAATATTTACAACCAGAAATTTAACCTTCCCTAATTTTGAAGAAGAAAAAGATGCATTTAGAGAAGTGAAATCGGCTTATGTTCACATTCCACTCTTAGTGAAGTTCTCGACTAAACGCTTAAATAATTTTAAGCCTTTCATTGTTGCTGGTGGAGCATTAGCTACAAATTTATCAAGCAATGAGGGAAATCCTGACGATAATTCCGCCGGCGAATTTAGAATGGAAACCAATATGCAATTTCTGGAAGTGGGATTTGGAATTGATTTTTATTTGGAATACTTTAAATTCTCCCCTTCTATTAGAGGTGTTTTTGCATTAAAAGACGAATTGATAAGAGACAACGATCCAAGTAGCCCATGGACTTCTAATATTGATCAGATGAAAACAAGAGGCGTTTTTATCAATTTTACTTTTCAATAATAAGCCCACGTCTAAATTCGCTCATTAATATACCGCCTGCCATAGCCATGTTTAAGCTTTCAGTCTGATCATTACTGCTAAACCTTGGGATACTTATTTTGCGTTGGCTGTGCTTTAAAATTTCCGGATGTATCCCCTTTGCTTCGTTGCCTAAAACTATTATGGCATTTTTAGGAAGTTCATGTTCGTATACTGATGAACCATCCATTGTGGCTGCAAAAATTGGTAGTTCTTGGGTGATTAAAAATTGATTTAGATCTGTATAGTACACATGAATTCTGCTTAACGACCCCATACTAGCTTGTACTACCTTAGGGTTATAACAATCTACACTATCTTTAGAACAGTATATATTTTTAATGCCAAACCAATCGCAAAGCCTTATAATCGTTCCTAAATTACCTGGATCTCTTATATCAGAAAGCGCTAGGGCGAGTTTTTTAGGATATTTAAGCGGTTTATTTAATATTTTAAAAACCGCTAAAGCTGTTTGAGGTGTTTTAAACGAGCTGATCTGAGCGAGTTCATGCTGTTTTACAATATCATACAGATTGCTATCTGTAGAAAACAAATCAACTGTAGTAAATAAATGTTCTAGCTGATAATGGCTCTTTAAAAATTCTTTAATAGATTTAATACCTTCAACTAAAAATAAACCTTCCTTTAGGCGGTATTTTTTTTGCTTAAGCCGATTTATGTATTTAATTTGTTGTTTAGTAATCATTCGCTAAAAATTGAAGCTAAATTAATTGAAAAATACGATTGTAAAAATATTTTCTATTATTCTCCTGGCATCCATCATTGTGGCTTGCAAATCAACTGAAAAGTTAGGTGAAAACGAATTTTTACTCGTTAAGAATGATTTTGAGGGTTTAGAAAGTTCCGCCAAAAGAGGAGAACTTATTAGCCTTATCAAACTTAAACCAAATACACAACTTCTGGGTTATCCTTTACGCTTAAACATATATAATTTAGCTCATGAAAACCCTGAAAACACTTTTGATAGTTGGCTAAATAAAAAAACTAACCGCCAAAAAAAATGGGAATCATTTCTCTCAAAAAAACAACTTTACAACCTTAGAAAAGCCTATATAGATTTTCAAAATGGCATAAAAAAGACCGGCGAACCGCCGCATATTATTGATTTAAAAAAGATTGCAGCTTCTAAAAGAACATTAAAAAAATGGTACTGGAATCATGGTTGGTTCAACGCAAAAGTAGATTATAAAATAGAAAGAGATAGTGCTAAGCAAAAAGCTAAAATTACCTATAAGATAAAACCTAATGAGGCTTACAGGATAGATAGCATTCAATTAAATATTCCTTCAAAAGTTGCAGATTCTATATATCAGAGCAGATCATACAATAGCTTTTTAAAATCTGGTGATCAATTTTTATTACAGAATTTTGAAGCTGAACGTAATAGAATAACAGAATTATTTAGAGACAATGGCCTGCGTTATTTCCAAAAAGAAAGGATAAGTTTTAATGCCGATACCCTTGTAGAAGACAACAAAATCAATATAGATTTAATTATTGAAAGCAGACAAGTAACCAAAAATGACAGTACATATAGAATTCCTTATAAAATTAAAAAAATAAGTCAGGTAAATATTTTTACAGACTATACAGATAATAATTCAGTCTTTTCAGACAGCATCCATTATAAAGATTACGTTATATACGGAAAAGATGAGATTTCATTTAAGCCAAAAGTGCTTACTGATGGTGTTTTTATAGAAAAAGGTGATATCTATAGAAAGTATAAAAGAGACCAAACCAATCAACGCATAGCTAACCTGGGCATATTTGATTATCCTACAATTCGTTACCAGAATGATCCGCGTGATGAATCAGGTAAATCCTTAATTGCTAATATTCTACTTTCGTCTAAAAAAAGATACGGTTTTGAATTTAGTAGCGATATTTCACAAAGTAATATTCAGGATTTTGGTATAGGGTTAAAAACATCCTTTCTAGTAAGAAATTTATTTAAAAATGCAGAAACATTAAAGCTTTCAGGTAGAGGAAATTTTGGTAGTTCTAATGACGTAGCAAAGAGTGATGACAGGTTATTTAATATTTTTGAATTTGGCGTTGACTTAGTACTCAAATTTCCAAAAATTGTATTTCCAATTTCTACAAAATCGATTATAGATAATACCTCGTCTCCTTTTACTCGCTTTAGTTTGGGGTATAGTACTCAACAAAATATCGGCTTAGATAGAAGAAGTCTCAAGGCGGCACTTGGTTACCGCTGGAAACCTAGACAAAAAATTTCTCATGAATTTAATTTAATGGATATCCAATTTGTTAATAATTTGAATAGTGCTAACTATTTTAATGTGTTTCAAAATTCTTACAACAACTTAAATCAAATTGCCCAAGACAATATCAACCAAATCAACCCTGATTTTTTTAATACCTCTAATATTCAAAATCTACCTGAATTGCTTATTCCTTCTGGAACTAGTGGGTTTATAAATAGTTTTAGAAATAATGAAGTGAGTTTAAACAATGAAGAGACAGATGAAATTGCATCTATTATAGAGAGAAAAGAAAGACTTACAGAAAATAATTTGATTATTGCTTCTAACTACACTTATGATTATAGTTCAAAGAAAAATCTAGACGACAAGGAATTCTCTCAATTTAGATGGAAACTAGAACTAGCGGGAAACTTAATGTCGTTTTTAAGCGAACCTTTAGGGCTTAGTAAGAATAAAAAGGAAAACTATAAGTTATTTGATGTAGCATTTTCTCAATACGTAAAAACAGAGGTTGATTATATTAAGCACTGGGAGTTAAGCAATAATCAGGTCATTGCCAGTAGAGCTTATGCAGGTATTGCCTTGCCTTACGGTAATGCTAACTCCATACCATTTATAAGAAGTTTTTTTGCAGGCGGCCCTAACGATAACCGAGGCTGGCAGCCTTATGATTTAGGTCCTGGAAGTACAAATGGTGTTAACGATTTTAATGAGGCCAATTTCAAATTAGCTTTTAATGGAGAATACAGATTTAATTTGTTAGGAAACTTAAACAGTGCTTTTTTTATAGATATTGGTAATATTTGGAATGTGGCTAACAGCGTTAATGACCCGGATGCTGTATTTAATTCTATTTCTGATTTGCAAGAATTATCTATTGCGAGCGGCTTTGGCTTAAGATATAATGTTGAATTTTTTGTCATTAGAGTTGATTTAGGATTCAAGACCTATAATCCGGGTGATCCGAGTCAGAAATGGTTTAGAGATTATAACTTTAGCAATGCGGTATTTAATTTTGGAATAAATTATCCGTTTTAAGTGATTTTTTACTAAAGATCTTTAGCGCTCAATAAGTTTAAAAAGAAATTATCAACGGCTCATGTATTGTAAAAGCTTTACTTTATGAGACTCTTTACAATAGTAGAATTTTTTTTAAAATTTTTATTCAGCAAATAGCATATTTTTATAGGCTTTAGGTTTACCACTAAAAGAATTAAAATTAAAAAAAATCTTTCTACTATTTAAAAATCTAAATAAGCAACGTGGATTTTTCTTTGTGAATTTTCAGAAATATATCGCCTAAGTATTTCCGGATCTTTATTAGTATAAAAAACATCTTGTGGGTTTTCCCTTAGCCCTTCATATTTTAAGTTAAGTTCTATCAGAACCTCATTTACCCTTTTAGCTACTGGCTTAGCAGCATCTATGATTTGAATAGACGTTGGAAGAATCTGAGTTAGAACAGGTCTTAAAAATGAGTAATGTGTACAGCCCAGCACTAAAAAATCAATTCTATCTTGAATGAATGGTTTGACTATAATTTTTAGGTATTTGATAAATTCTGGGTTTTCCAAATCACCAGATTCGACCTTCTCTACAAGACCTACACCTTCTACCTCGGTTATTTTGATCTTATTCTGAACGGCTTCTCTTACAGACCTTGCAAACAGTTCACTCGAGAGCGTTCCTTTTGTGGCCAGCACGCCTATCCTTTTAAGTTGGGAGTTAAGAATGGCAGGCTTAACGGCTGGTTCTATACCTATAAAGGGCACATCAAACTGATAACGTAACTCTTTAATAGCATTTGTAGTTGCCGTATTACAAGCTACCACGATTAATTTACAATCGTAATTGAGCAATTGCTCTGTGTTTTTAGTGCTCAGCTGTATAATTTCTTGTTTTAAGCGAACACCATAGGGCGCATTTTTACTATCAGATAGATAAATGAAATGCTCGTTAGGCAAAAGCCTAACCACCTGATTAAAAATAGAAATCCCGCCAACTCCGGAATCAAAAAAACCTATTGGGCGGGATTTATTAGACATAAAAATCTAGTTTACAATATCATGTAGCACTCATTTATCTAGTTAGATGAGTCGGATGCTAATTCTGCTTTTACATCATCCATTAAGTCGTAGCCATCTGCAAGAAGTAGTCCGGTACCTGTGGTAGAATCTAACACATAATTAAAACCTTTCTCTCTGGCTACTTTTTGAATAATTTCACGTGCTTTTTCATAAACCGGTCTTAATAACTCTTCTCGTTTTTTCTGCAAGTCTTTTTTAGCATTATCACTAAACTTCATAATGTTATCTTGCATTTCTTTTAAGCGTTTTGCTCGCTTCTGGTTTTCTTGCTGTGACACTTGCTCTTGCTCTGCCTGATAGCGTTTATTAGTCTTTTCTGCTTCTTTAAGCATTTCATCTACATCTTTACGATAAGATTTATCTATTTGCTGTAGTTCTTTCATAGCTGACTTATAAGCAGGCATAGACTCGATAAATTCTTGAGAATTGATATGAGCTATTTTATCTTGAGCCATTACTGACTGGTTGAAAGCTAATAAACAAATGATTAATAATCCTGATAGTTTTACGTGTTGTTTCATTCTTTTGGGTTTAATTTTTATCTTGTTCTTTTTTTCTTGCATTTCTTATAGAGTCTCTTTTTCGCTGCATTTCTTTACGCTTCTTCAATAACCGTGCCTTTCTTTCTTCTAGCTTCTTTTTTCTGGCTTTTCTTATGGAATCTCTTGTTTTTTCTCTTTCGTTTTGAAGTTTTTCTCTTTCTTCCTGCTTAGCTTCTTGTTCAGCTTCTCTTTTTTCTTCTTCCTCTTTGTCAGCTTTAGCGTCTTTTACAGATTTGTAATTGCCATCCTCTTCTATAACAGACTGTGCCGTAGCCTTTTCTTGTCGGTTGCTTCTTTGAATAAGTTTTAAGACCATGTCGCTTATGTCATGACGTTTTGCGGCATAAAGTATGTTAGCATTTGATGAGAATAAGTGAATAAAATCGTACTCGCGGGTTTTACCAAGCTCTTGAATAGCATTAAAAACCTGATCTTGAATAGGCTGAACTAATTGTCTTTTTTGAACCACATAATCGCCTGCTACGCCAAATTTTTGTTCCTGATACTCCAGCGTTTGATCTTGCAGGTATTCTATTTCGCCTTCTCGTTCTTCTATTAATGCTTGCGTTAGCAGCGGGCGCTCGTTTTCTAATCGTTCTTTTAAATCTTTAATCTCGCTTTTCTTTTTGGCGAGTTCTGTTTTCCATTTTTGTGATTTTTGATCTAACTTGTTTACAGCTTGTTGATATTCAGGGATTTGTTCTAATATGTAATCCATATCAACGTAGCCAACGCGCAATCCTCTTTGCGCGTTAATTTGATAGCAAACTAACAAAATGAAGAGCGATAAAATTATTTTTTTTAACCTCATGACTTTAAAATTGTCTTCCTATTATAAAATGTGTTTCCCAGCCGTTTGGCCCGTTATCAGTACCCGGAATTGGATCAAATCCGTAACCAAAGTCAATACCCAATAACCCAAAGGCTGGCATAAATATTCTTAATCCCATCCCTGCTGATCTATTCAACTCAAATGGGCTAAAGTTTCTAAATTCATCGTATGATGAACCTCCTTCTAAAAACGACAACGCATAAATAGACGCTGATGGTTTTAACGTAATAGGATAACGTAACTCTAAGGTGTATTTATTGTATATGGTGGCTCCGTCATTAAAAGAAGACTGTGTGGCGCCTCCACGAGACCTTGGCATAATAGACTGATTAGGATAACCTCTTAATTGTATCACTTCTCTACCATCTAAGGTAAATCCGCCCAGACCATCACCTCCTAAGAAAAATCTTTCAAAAGGCGGTACGCCTCTGTTTTGGTTGTAGGCTCCAAGAAATCCAAATTCTATATTTGATCTTAAAACTAGTTTATCCCATATTTTATTAAACCATTCACCGGAGAATTTGATTTTATAAAACTCTAACCAATTGAATCTTTGCTGATCAATAGCTTCTAAGGTAGCATTATCACCTTCTTCTATGGCAACTGCTCTATCTCGAGCTAATTGATCATAATCTACATCATTAAACAATGAATAAGGCAGCGTAAATTTAGCGGTGGCGCTAAATCTTGATCCGCCAAGCGGATAAATAGGATTGACAAATGTATTATCTCTGGATAGACCTAACTGAAAAGATAAGTTATTAGATTGCCCATTTGGGAAGTTAAAAAGTCCTACGTTATAGTTATTTAACTTATACCGTTGATAACCTACGCCTGCATTAAAAGTAAAGTACTCATCAGGTTCATCTAACCTTTTTGCATAACCAATATTAATTCCAGTGATAGAAAAATTTCTATCAGAATCTGCATTTCTAGTTAATGGGTTGAATAAAAACTGAGTTGTTCTAGATAAAGAAACAGACAACCTAACAGGCTGTTTGCCTCCTAACCAGGGTTCTGTAAAAGAAAAACTGTAATTTCTAAAGGTTTGACTGGCTTGAGCTCTTAGCGATAGTTTTTGCCCATCACCCATTGGTATAGGCTTCCAAGCTTCTTTGTTGAACAAATTACGCATGGAAAAATTGTTAAAACTCAATCCTAAAGTTCCAATAAATCCACCACCGCCGTAGCCACCTTGTAATTGTATCTGGCTACTTCCTTGTTCCTGAACTTGATAATTAACATCTAATGTCCCGGAAGATGGTTTTACGTTTTGAATTTGAGGGTTGATACTCTGCGGATCAAAATATCCCACCTGTCCTAATTCTCTAACCGATCTTACTACCGCATCTTTACTATACCTTGTACCTGGAAGTGACCTTAAGTTCCTATACACTACATTATCGTTAGTTCTAGTATTACCTTCTACTGATATTTTATTAAAATAAGCTACCTTACCTTCTTTTATTCTTATTTCAAAGTCGATAGTATCGTTGTAAACATTAGTTTCTACCGAGTTGATATTAGAAAATAGATAACCGCTATTTTGATACAAATTGGTAATATCATCAGCATCCGGCTTTTCAGGATTTGCAATTTTATTTTGAAGTAAAGGGCCGTTATATGGATCTCCTTTTCTTATCCCTATTAGTCTTTTCAATCGGCTATCAGAGTAAACGGAATTACCTAAAAACTCAATATCACCAAAGTAGTAACGATCACCTTCGTTGATTTTTAAATCTATAGCGATGTTGTTCTCATCTAATTTTTTGATGGTATCATTAACAATCCTGGCATCTCTGTAGCCATTTTCTTTTAACTTATCAACTATTCTTTGTTTATCAGCTTCAAATTCTTCCGGGATTAATTTAGATCGCTTCCAAAACCTAAGAAAAAACTTCTTTTTGGTTTTTTTCATGGTTCTTCGCAACTTCCAGTCCGAAAATTTTTCATTCCCTTTAATGTTGATTTCCTTAATCTTCACCTTTTCACCCTTGTTGATATTAATGGTCATATTAATTCCTATCAACTTATTGTCTGCTACAGAATCTCTAACATCTTGGGTTTCTATATTAGTGCTGACATTTAAAAACCCTTTCTTCCTATACTTCTTTTTGATGTAATTTTTGATGTTAGCCTTTACATTTTCAGTGATTTTTTTACCTTCCTTAAGTTCATTATCATCAACGATTTCACTTCTATTTCCTTTTTTAATACCTCGTACTTTTACATTGATTAATTTAGGAACTTCTGTGATTTCCAACTCAAGATTAGCTACATTATCTTCTACTTTAGTCAGGTAAAAGTTTATATCGCTAAACAAGCCTAAACCCCATAACTTATTCAAAACCTTACTTAGCTTTTCACCGGGTATATAAATTTTTTCACCTTCTTTAAGGCCGGTAAATGCTATCACGGTTTGCTCATTATAACTACTGGTGCCGGTAACTTTTATCTCACCTAAGGTATACTGTTTACCTCTAGTAAGACCAGTGCTTTGTGCCAGACTATTAATGCTAAAAAATAAAAGGAATAGCATAAAAAGTAACTGCTTCATAATGTTTTTCTTAAGATAATTGCTCACTGGTTTTTCCAAATCTACGTTCACGTTTTTGATAATTATATATCGCTTCAAAGAAATCTTCTTTTTTAAAATCGGGCCAAAGTTTTGGACAAAAATACAATTCTGCGTAAGCAATTTGCCAAAGTAAAAAATTACTTATCCGCTGCTCACCACTTGTCCTGATTAATAAATCTACATCAGGCATGCCTGCTGTAAATAAGTTTTTTTCTATTTGTTTTTGATCAATATTTTCAGGTTCAAGCTCTCCCTCTTTTACCTGAGTGGCTAACTTCTTAAAGCTTGATACTATTTCTTCTCTGCTACCATAACTTAGGGCTAATGAAACAACCATATGTTTGTTATGCTTAGTTTCATCTATCACATATTTTAATTCATTTTTAGGTGTTTCAGGTAACATTTCTATATTACCTATAGATGTTAATTTGATATCGTTATCCTGAAGGGTTTTAATTTCTTTTTTTAGGGTGGCTACTAAGAGTTTCATTAAAGTATCTACTTCTCGTTTAGGGCGGCTCCAGTTCTCAGAAGAGAAAGCAAATAGCGTAAGGTACTTTATATTATTTTCAGCCGCAGCTTCTGTAATTCTTCTTACTGTTTTAGAGCCTTTTTCATGTCCGGAAACCCTAAATAAACCCTGTCTTTTAGCCCATCTCCCATTGCCGTCCATAATGATAGCAATATGATGAGGTAGTGGTTTCTTTTTGATTTCTTTTTGATAATCCATTAAAATTTACAATAACAGGGTTTTCTTCCAAAGGTGTAAGTTAGATTGATACCTGAAAACAAATACCAATCATTTGAATTGAGATTACCAAAATCCTGATAATTTAAATCAGAATTTATTTCATTAGGCGTACTTCCGTCTATATTATCAGTAAATGTGTAACGCGCACCAATCTCTGCTGATATCACCCAATGAAACGCAAATCTGTATTTAACGCCAAATATCATGGGAATAGCAATATTAGAAAGCATTCCTCTTTCTACTAACTCATTGTTCTCTAAACGCTGATGATTTGTAAAAAAATAAGTAGGTCCGGTATAAAGATAAGGGGTAAATGGATTGCCAAATTCATGTAAATCCCAATCCCAAAATGTGTATTCTATGCCTAACGATAGTTCTGTAATATCTGTGGTAAATGCTAAGCCTCTGTTTAACCTTCCCGGATCATTAGTTAAGTTATCATTAGCATAGGTGTTGAGTTTTAAAACGCTAAATCTAAACGAATGTCTTTTACTTCTATTCCATTTAAAAATAAAGCCTCCTGATATCTGGCTTCTGGATATATAATCATCTGGATTAGTAAATGATACCTCACCTACATCGCCTATAAAATTAGTACCGCCAAAGCTAACACCTATCTCATAGGTTTGCGAGGTTGAAACATTAGTGTAAAATATCATAAACAAGATGATTAATTTAAGCTTCATATAACTTAAAAAGTTTGCAAATATAACAATTATGATTACTCAGCATGATGCTGATCCCCTTAGTTAAACTATTGATTGAAATTATTATTGTTCTAATTACGATGATCTTCTCCCCAAAGTAACTTTTTTCTTAGTGTATTTAAAAAACTATCGCCTTCTAAAAGTGCCAGTTTTACTGTATTTGGCGATTTTTTCACCTCTATACAGACATCTGGTGTTAAAGTAGAAATATAAGAATCGGTTGAGGCCATATAGTGATTTGATCTGGTTTCTACTTCTAATTTAATCGTCAAATTATCAGGAAATATCAGCGGTCTGGCATTTAAATTATGAGGCGCTACAGGTGTTAAGACCAGAGCATTTGTTTGTGGGGTTATGATAGGTCCGCCGCAACTTAAGGAATAACCTGTAGATCCCGTAGGCGTAGATATCATTAACCCATCTGCCCAGTAAGCACTTACAAATTCATCATCTAACCAAGTCTTTATGGTGATCATAGATGTTGTGTCTTTTCTGCTTAAGGCTACTTCGTTTAAAGCTAATCGCTTATGGATTTCTGTTTCTGGGGTTGTATTTACTTCCAAGAGGGATCTTTCTGAAATGGTAAACTTTTTATCAAAAATGGTATGTAATACATGTTTGATTTCCTTGCGGTGTATACTTGCTAAGAAACCTAACCTGCCGGAATTAATTCCTATAACCGGAATAGAATAATCACGAAGAAATGTAAGTGAACTTAATATGGTGCCGTCTCCACCTATGCTGAAAAACAAATCAAAAGACTCATCTAGCTCATCAAATGTCTGAATATGCTTAAAGTCCTTAAGCATATTTTTCTTATCTAAAATTTTTTTAAACCCACTTTCTATAGCAAAATCTATTGTCTTTTCATTTACAACCTCAAAAAGTTGCTTTAAAAAATCTCCGGTCACCGGGTAAAAAAACTGACCGTATATTCCGATCTTCATAATTAAATATTTAGGAAGTGGCTAAGATAAGCCGAGCTTTCTTTTACTTTTTCCTGGTGCTTATCCTCCTGATGATTGCTCATAACAGCGTAATCATAACGTCTCAAATTTTCTAAAACTTCGTTTAATCCATTATGTGAAATCTTTAGTTGAATTTCAATAATATTTTCTCTCACACGAGACGTAAAGATACCTGAGATTTGCGAATTATTAGATTCAATAATCTGGCATAACTCACTGTAAGAAAATTGATCAAATTGCTTTTGTAAACGCAACTCCTCACCTTCATGATTAAAAAAAGGCGTATTACTAAAATCTATCAGTAAATCTTCTAATAAGTAATTACCTAATAACTGATTTTTTGAATTGACAACAGGCAAGAGTTCTGCTTCATTATCTGCAAATTTCTTAAGCATATTAAGCATCCCATCTGACTCATGAATGGCACAATCTTTTATTAAGTAGTGATAATCTTTTATAGCCTTATAAGCATCAACAACCTCAAGATCTTCCTTTTCTAAGCAACCTAAATAAGTTTCTTCGCCAACTACCGGGAGATAATTAGATTGTTGCTTATTAAATTTAATCAGTGCAGCGTTAACCTGATCGTCAAGATTAATCGTATTATCAGATTTTAAATTTTGTAAAATCATAAAAGTATATTTCAATCGCAAAATAATTAATTTTTATAGATTCATCAGCAAATAGGTCTTATTTTAGCGGATTATTATCAATTAAAAAAAACATATGACTAGACTTAGTGTCAACATTAATAAAATAGCAACATTAAGAAATGCGCGAGGTGGAAATATTCCCGACGTGATTTTAGCGGCTCAAAAAATAGAGTCTTACGGCGCTCAAGGCATAACCGTGCACCCAAGACCTGATGAACGCCATATCAGATATGAAGATGTTAGGCAATTAAAATCTGTCGTTCAAACAGAACTTAATGTAGAAGGCAATCCTGTTGATTCTTTTATGAATTTGGTTTTAAGTGTAAAACCTCATCAGGTGACCTTAGTGCCAGATGCTGTAGATCAACTAACCTCTAACTCTGGTTGGGATACGCTAAAACACAAAGATTACCTGACAGATATCATCAAAGAACTAAAGAATCAAAATATTAGAACTTCAATTTTTATCGATTCTGATGAAGCGCTTATTAAAAATGCGTCAGAAACCGGTGTAGATAGAATTGAATTATATACGGAAGCCTACGCTAAAAGCTATGAGAAAGATCCTCAATCAGCTATAAAATCTTATGTAAATTGTGCTAAACTTGCTTATGAAAAGGGCTTAGGTATTAACGCAGGTCATGACCTTAATCTGGAAAACATTCATTTTTTTGCTCAAAACATGCCAGAATTAGATGAAGTTTCTATAGGTCATGCTTTAATAGCAGAAGCCTTATATCAAGGTTTACCAAATGTAATAAGTGAATATTTAAATAAATTAAAATGAAATTAATATACGCCAATCAATTTGGAGAAGGCAAAGACTTAGTCATTGTTCATGGCTTTCTGGGAATGGGAGACAACTGGAAAAGTCTGGGTAAAAAATGGGCATCAAGCGGTTATCGCGTCCATTTATTAGATATGCGGAATCATGGCAGAAGTTTTCATGATGATTATTTCTCCTATGATGTAATGACTGAGGATATCATTGATTATTTAGAAGATCAACAAATTGATAAATGTTACTTTATAGGTCATTCAATGGGAGGAAAAGTAGGTATGAACTTAGCTATTAAAAAACCTGATATGTTGATTAAATTAGTTGTGGTTGATATTGCGCCTAAATTTTACCCTAATCATCATGGTATGATTTTAAAAGGACTTGAATTGCTAGAACAAAACAATCTTGGTTCGCGTAAACAAGCTGATGATTTATTGAGTAAAACCATTGACGAAGTGGGCATTAGACAATTCCTGCTTAAAAATTTATACAGAGACGAAGACAATCAGTTACATTTAAGAATAAATTTAAAAGCCTTAAAAAAGAATATTCAAAATATAGGCGAAGCTTTAGCAGATGGCGCAGTATACAATGGCAAAACTTTGTTTTTAAAAGGCGAAAAGTCTACTTACATAAGTAATAATGATAAAAGGTTAATAAAAAAAAATTTTCCTAATTCAGACCTAAAAGTAGTAAAAAACGCTGGCCACTGGGTGCATGCAGAACAGCCTAAAATTTTCTATAAAAGCGTCAACCACTTCTTCAACATATAATATTATCAAATTGATAATATTTCTTTTGTGTTATTATTAAATTGTAATAAATTTGAACAATCTTTGTTAAATAAACATTTCAAATAAAATTTATGAAAAAACTATTAATCGCATGTCTTATCATGCTCAGCTCTGCAAGCATTTATGCAGGCGGTTATCGCGTTGCCGCACAAGGTCAGAGAGCTCTGGCTATGGGTCACGCTGGTGTGGCAGTAGTTAATTCTGCCGAACTAGCATTTTTTAACCCAGCTGGATTAGCGCATTTAGAAGGAAAGCTTAACGTATCGGTTGGCTTTACAGGAGTTTTATCACAAACCAGGTGGCAAAACGAAGATACAGGTCAGTTTTCAGAAACTGACAGTGGAGTTGGCACACCCTTTCACGCTTATATTTCCTATAAACTTAATGAAACTTTTACGGCAGGTCTGGCAGTTTACACACCTTACGGCAGTAGTGTAGATTGGGAACAAGACTGGGCCGGGTCACACTTAGTAAACGATATAGATTTACAAAGTATATTTGTTCAGCCTTTGTTATCTATAAGATTATCAGATGAGGTAAGCATTGGCGGTGGCCCTATTTTTGTAACCGGCAATGTAAACTTTAATAGAAATGCCGATCGCTCTCTAACAGATGAACAAGGTGTTCGCTCTAATGTAACCATAGATGACACTGGTGTCACAAACTGGGGCTGGAGCGCGTCTATGCTTATAACACCCGGAGATAATTTTAAAGTTGGGATCAACTACAGGTCAGAAATCATTTTATCATCTGAAGATGGTGATGCTACATTTAATAATTTTACAAATTCTCCTCTAACACCTGCAAATACCACAATGGGTTTCCAGGCTGATCTGCCATTACCTGCAGAATTAACTATAGGTGCCTCTTATGAATTTAATGATAAATGGCTTTTAGCTGTAGATTACAACAGGATATTCTGGGATGTTTATAAGTCTTTAGATATAGACTTTGAAAATCCAGCAGTTCCTAATTCTATCAACCCAAGAAATTACAAGTCTGCTTCTACTTATAGAGTTGGCGTACAGTATAATGCATTAGATAATTTAACACTAAGAGCCGGATACTATTTTGACGAAACACCGGTTCGCGATGGCTTTTTTGCCCCTGAAACACCTAGAAATGATTCTAACGGGTTTACCGGTGGCCTTTCTTTTGCTATCAATGATCAAATCGCCATCGATGCTTCATTGTTATATTTAAGATTTCAGGAAGTAGATGCTTCTTATGACCCTTACGTCGAAAACGGTCAACAAGCCCCATTTGAAGGTACTTACAACTCTAATGCTTTCCTTCCAGGAATCGGTTTAACTTATAAATTATAATTCTATGAAAAGTATATATATAAAATTTTCACTCTTCTTCGCTTCATTGTTAGTGATTGCAAGTTGTGAACCAGAATTTGAACAATCAGTAGAAAACGATCAAATCTACGAAAGCGGCGAAGCTAACTTTAGCAATTATGTTGCCGTAGGAAACTCATTAACCGCCGGGTTTATGGATAATGCGCTTTATCGCGAAGGTCAGATGAATTCTTTTCCAAATATCATGGCCGGTCAATTTGAATTTGCCGGTGGAGGTGAGTTTACTCAACCAATGGTAAATGATAATCTTGGTGGATTACTATTAAATGGTGAAAAAATTTCCCCAAATAGATTTGTTTTAGCTGTAGGTGAAGATGGCAATCCTGCTCCTGCTGAATTAGCCGGTACGCCTACTACAGAAATAACAAATAAACTAAACGGTTCTTTTAATAATATGGGCGTTCCCGGCGCAAGAAGCTTTGACCTTAGCTTTAATGGTTATGGTAATCCGGCTAATTTACCTTCTGCTGCTAACCCTTATTTTGCAAGATTTGCATCATCTCCTGATGCCAGCGTTATTGAGGATGCTGTCGCTCAAGGACCTAGTTTCTTCTCTTTATGGATTGGCAACAACGATGTTTTAGGTTATGCCACAAGTGGTGGTGCAGGACAGGACCAAACCGGTAATTTAGATCCTTCAACCTATGGGCCAAATGACATTACAGACCCTAACGTATTCGCACAGGTGTACAGCAGTCTGGTAGATGGCCTTAATCAATCTGCTTCTGGTGGTATTCTAATGAATGTACCTGATGTTACATCAATTGCCTATTTTTCAATAATTCCAGCTAAGACGGTTACTTTAGATGCTGAAACCGCTTCACAGTTAAACGCTCAATTCTCACTTTACAATACTCAGGTTTTAGGCGGACTGGCACAGGTTGGTGTTATTTCTGAAAGTGAAGCTCAGGCCAGACAAATCAACTTTTCTGCAGGAAATAATTTTGTTACTATGCAGGATGAGAATCTAACAGATATATCTACCATATTACAGGGGCCTCCATTTAGTTTAGATCCACAAACCGCTCAAATTTTAAGTCAACTCAGACAGGCTAATGATTCAGATTTGATACCATTTTCAGCTGCTCAGGTTATAGGAACAACCGTCAATGATGACCCAACTTTAATCAATGGGGTTTCTGTGCCTCTATCAGATCAGTATGTTTTAACGCCTGAAGAGCAGAGTTTGGTACAGGCCGCAACTAATGCCTATAACGCTACAATAGAAGGAATTGCTCAGCAAAACAATCTAGCCTTATTAGATGTCAACTCAATTTTAACTCAGGTTAATCAGGAAGGTATTCCTTTTAACGGTGGTGTGATTACAGGTGAATACGTTGCCGGTGGTGGATTTTCATTAGATGGTGTCCATCTAACACCTAGAGGTAATGCCCTTATTGCTAATGAAGCGATAGAAGCGATTAATGAGCAGTACAATGCCAGTATACCTAATGTAAACCTTGGTGATTTTAAAACCATTACACCAAGTAATGACGTAGCTCAGTAAATCCAGTTTTAAACAAATACTAAAACCACTTTTATTTTGTAAGGGTGGTTTTTTTATGCTCATTTGTTATATTTACACAAATTAGATTAAAATTTTCATGAAAACCATTCTGCATTTAATCGTATCAGCCATATTAGTCGTTACATTTTCTAATATTTTAGGTGGCGTGTATGTTTCTAGTTTCATAACAGCTATAGTTGTAGCTACAGTTATTGCGTTGCTCAATATTTTTGTAAAACCGGTGTTAATATTACTAACCTTACCGGTTACTGTTGTCACATTTGGATTATTCTTGTTAGTTATCAACGCTATAATAATTTTAATGTGTGACGGCCTGATAGATGGATTCCGTGTAGATAGTTTTTGGTGGGCACTTTTATTTAGCTTACTCTTAAGTATTAGCCAATCAGCACTTCTAGCTCTAACAAAAAGGAAAGAATATCCTGATAGTAGTAATGGATAATTTTAATTAACATTTTTAACGCAGGATTAACGCCACTTACATTTAACCATATACATTTTAGGTTGTCATAAGAACATAGCAAGTTTTATGAAATCTAAATTATATTTATTATTAGCCTTATTTATTAGTTTATCATCCTATGCTCAAGAGTATGAAATTTCAGGAAAAGTCATTGACTTATCACAAGATTTCCCGCTTGAATATGCTACGATAACCATTTTAGATAATGAAAGTGGTAAAACAATTAACGGCGGTGTTACAAATAGAAAGGGAAAATTCAAATTAAGAGTACCAGAAGGTATCTATAATATTAAGGTAGAATATATTTCCTTTAAAACAAGAAGGTTTAAGGATATCAAAATATCAGATGATAAAGACTTAGGGACAATAGGTCTTAAATTTGAAGCCAGTAATTTAGATGAAGTAGTGGTTGAAGCGAAAACTACAGAGTTAGACGTTCGTTTAGATAAAAAAATATATACGATAGGTGAAGACTTAACCACAAGTGGCGCCACAGTTTCAGATGCACTTGCTAATGTTCCTTCGATTACCGTTGATATTGATGGTGCTATAAGTTTGAGAGGAAATGAAAACGTAAGAATATTAATCAACGGCAAACCATCAGCCATTGCAGGATTTGGCTCAACAGATGTTTTTCGTCAACTCCCTTCAGATGCTATTGAAAAGGTAGAAGTTATCACCAGTCCTTCTGCGCGTTATGATGCTGCTGGAACAGCTGGTATTATTAATATTGTACTCAAAAGAGAAAAAACACTTGGCTTTAATGGGACATTAAGAGTAAATACCGGCACACCATTAAACAATGGCGTTTCATTAAATGCCAATGCGCGTACAGATAAATTCAACTTCTTTACAACATTAGGATATTCGCACAGAAAACCACCGGGTAATGCATTATTTGAAAACTTTTTTACGTCAGATTCTGCTAGTTTTGATAGGATTATAGAAGATAGAGATTACAATAGAAATAGAAAAAATTTTAATGTAAATGCAGGAGCAACCTACTTTTTTAATGATTCAACTGAAATTACGGCAAGTTACTTTGGAAGGACTGGTGAAGATGTAGACAAAACATTTAACGCTACCAAAAGATTTATCGAAAATGATTTAGACAGTGAAACACTAAGAATAGAAAATGAAATTGAAGACGAAGAAAGCCACCAGGGGGCTATTAATTTTGAACGCAGGTATGACGATAAAGGTCACAAACTTACAGCCGACGCCCAATATTCTGTAGATTATGAAACAACTACGACATTAATCGATGAAAATAGAACACAACCAAACGATTCGCTTATCGCTAAAGATGATATTGTAGAAGATAATGACGAAAGAGAAATTCTTATTCAGGCTGATTATGTTAGACCAATGGGCGAAGCTCAGTTTGAAGCTGGATTTAGAGGAAATTATGAAAATGAAATCACAGACTTTAGGCTTAAAACACTTAATGAAGACGGCGAATTAGCTCTTGATAATGATATATCAAACATTTTTGATTACGACGAAAACGTGACGGCTGCTTATGTGCAATACGGCAATAAATTAGGCAAATTCTCATTTCTGGCTGGCTTAAGATTTGAACACACACAACTTAAAGGGACTACCACGCCAATTGGAGAAAACAGTAATTTACAGGATATATTAGGCGATGATATAGATCTGAATTTTGACAATAATTTCGCCAACTTCTTCCCTACCCTTAACCTGACCTATGAATTTAGGGAAGATGAAAATATGACCTTAGGTTACAATAGGAGAATTAACAGACCTAGAGGCTGGTATGTTAATCCTTTTCCTTCGCGTTCCAGTAGAACTACAATCTTTCAAGGAAATCCAAGTTTACAACCAGCATTTGCTGATGCATTTGATTTAGGCTACTTAAGAAAATGGGAGGAAATCACTTTAAACAGCTCGATTTATTACCAAAGGGAAACTGAATCATTTGAACGTATTCAGCAAGATACAGGCCAAACAACGTCAGATGGAATTCCTATTATTAGAAGAATACCTATTAATTTATCGACAAACGAAAGATACGGCGCTGAATTAGGCTTATTATCTAACCCTACAGAATGGTTGAGAATAAATACCAGTATAAATTATTTCAAATTTATAAGCGAAGGAACTTTTAATGGAGATGAGTTTGGCGCTGAAAATGAAAGCTTTTTTGCCAGGCTTAGTACTAAAATAGATTTGCCCTATAAAATCCAATGCCAAACCAATGGTTTTTTTAGAGGGCCAAGAGAGAATGCTCAAACAAAAACAAAATCAATTCTATCGCTTAATTTAGCATTGAGTAAAGACCTATTTGATGATAGAGCTACAATATCACTTAACGTTAGAGATTTATTTAATTCGCGTTTTAGAGAGAGGATTACTAATACACTTCAATTTAGATCTGATAGCGAATTTCAATGGAGACAAAGACAAATCACATTGAACTTTGTTTATAGATTCAATCAGCAAAAAGAAGAACAACGAAGAAACAATAATAGTTATGGAAATAAAGGTTATTAATTGTTAATTATGCTTACGTCTTTGAGGTGAACTTATTGATGCTTTACCTCACTAATTTAATGGTTGTTAAATTTGGCTTTCGCTTAAAAAATTATTGTTTTAGCCTGTTTCTTTAACATTATCAAAGCTGAAATTTTGAGACCGAATAAATAAACCTTATTTTTGCAAATTCTTAAAAATCACGTAATGAATACAACCAAGGAGCAAGTTGATGATTTAAATGCAATCATCAAAATTCAACTTAATCAAGAAGACTATCAGCCCAAAGTTGATAAAACACTTAAAGAGTACAGAAAAAAGGCTAACGTCCCTGGTTTCAGGAAAGGTAAAGTGCCCATGGGAATGTTGCGTAAACAATATGGTGAATCAATTCGTGCTGATGAGGTTAATAAAATGATTAATGAAGAATTGCAGCGCTATATACAAGATGAAAAATTAGAATTAATCGGTGGCCCCATACCCATTGAAGACGAGAAAATGGCCTGGGATAAATCGCCATTAGAATTTAAGTTTGAAGTTGGTATGTTCCCAAAGGTAGAGCCTAATCTAACACCTGACGATCAACTAGATGTCTACAAAATCGTAGCTGATGAAGATATGATCAATGAACAAATCCAAATGATTCAGAAACAATTTGGCAAAATGGAATCAAGAGAAGAAATAGATGAGAACTCTACCATAGTTGCCAACATAAAATCATCAGATGAAAAGGTTGATAAAGAAAGTACTTTTACTTTAGATCAGGTAAATGAAGATCAGCAGGATACCTTTAAAGGGGCAAAAGTTGGTGATGTTTTAAATATAGACGCACAGGGTTTCCTTAAAAATGAAAACACAGCGCAATCTATTTTAGGTATTGACAATGAAGAGTTTAAGTCTACAGAAGGCGATTTAACTATCGAAATCATTGAAATAAATGAAACAATTCCGGCTGAGCTTAATCAGGATTTATTCGATAAATATTTAGGCGAGGGAAAAGTTTCCAGTGAAGAAGAATTTAGAAATCACATTCAAGAACAAATAGAAAATCAATTCAAACAGCAAGCAGATCAAAAGTTCTTTAATGACGCTACTGAATTTTTAATAGATAATACGCCTTTTGAATTACCTGAAAACTTCCTAAAAAAATGGCTTAAATTTTCAAGTGATAAAAATATAAGTCAGGAAGAAGCCGATAAGGAGTTTGAAGACAATAAAAAAGGAATTAAATACCAATTGATTGAAGGAAAGATAAAAGAAGAGCACGATATTAAAGTCACAGAAGAAGACTTGAAACAAACGGCTAAAGATGCGCTTAAAGCCCAGATGGCTCAATATGGCCAAGGCGATCTTGCAGACGAGCAAATAGAACAACTTAGCCAAACTTTACTGCAACAAGAAGAGCAGAAAAAACAAATGGAAGATCAGGCCTTAAGCAAGAAATTGCTTGACTTCTTTAAAGAAAAGTTACCACTAAATGAAAAAGAGGTAACCTACAAAGCGTTTATAGATTTAGCTTACGGTAAACCAGAAGACAAAGAAGAAACAGAAGAAAAACAAGCTGAAACTCATTCAGCCTCTCAATAAACAATTAACTTTAATAAAATATTGACGGATACCGATTTGAATTATCCTAATTTTGTTGAAAGATTTTAAAAGCAATGGATATAAATAAAGAATTTGAAAATTACGCTACCAAACATCATGGTGTAAACAGTAATTATTTTGATAAAGTTGTGACCAGTATGACACCGGTAGGCATGACGCCAAATATTATAGAAGAAAGACAAATGAATGCCGTGGCAATGGATGTTTTTTCCAGATTAATGATGGATAGAATTATCTTTTTAGGAACTGCTATTAATGATCAGGTAGCTAATATTATACAAGCACAATTATTATTTTTAGAAAGCACAGATTCAACTAAAGACATCCAAATTTACATTAATTCACCAGGCGGAAGCGTTTATGCAGGACTTGGAATTTATGACACTATGCAGTTTATCAAACCAGATGTGGCTACTATTAATACAGGAGTAGCCGCCTCTATGGGTGCAGTTTTACTTTGTGCGGGTGAAGACGGAAAACGCAGCGGTCTACCACATTCAAGAGTGCTGATTCACCAGCCTATGGGTGGCGCACAAGGTCAGGCTGATGATATTGAAATAACAGCGAACCAAATCATAGGTTTAAAAGAAGAGCTTTATAAAATTATAGCTAAACATACTGGTAAAGATTATCAAAATGTTTATGATGATGGTGATCGTGACTTTTGGTTAAATGCTTCTCAAGCTAGAGATTACGGTATGATAGATGAAATTTTAGAACGCGACTAATTATGGCAAAAAAAGGATTAGAATGCTCATTTTGCGGTAGAAAAAAAGCAGAAACTAACCTGTTAATAGCAGGTTTAGATGCACATATTTGTGATCGATGCATAGAACAGGCATATGGCATAGTCTTAGAAGAGACCAAAACTGAAAAGTCAAGCAGTATTAAGGAAAACCTTGACGTTAGTAAACCTAAAGCCATTAAACAGTTTTTAGATCAATACGTCATAGGTCAGGATTTCACTAAGAAAGTGATGTCTGTTGCAGTTTACAATCATTACAAAAGAATATTACAGCCTTCTTCTAATGATGATATTGAAATACAAAAAAGCAATGTTTTGCTGGTGGGTAAAACCGGAACTGGTAAAACCTTAATGGCAAAAACTATTGCCCAAATGCTAAATGTCCCTATTGCTATAGTTGATGCTACCATTTTAACGGAAGCAGGATATGTAGGAGAAGATGTAGAAACTATACTCACAAAGCTATTAGCTGCTGCAGATTATGATAAAGACAAAGCAGAACAGGGTATCATTTTTATCGACGAAATCGATAAAATAGCCAGAAAAGGAGATAATCCCTCTATTACCAGAGATGTTAGTGGTGAAGGCGTTCAACAAGCTTTACTTAAACTTTTAGAAGGCACTACTGTAAATGTTCCGCCTAAAGGCGGAAGAAAACACCCAGATCAAAAATTTATTGAAGTTGATACTCAAAATATCTTATTTATTGCAGGTGGGGCATTTGATGGTATTGAACGCGTTATTTCAAAAAGGCTAAATATGCAAGCTGTGGGTTATGGCGCTTCTAAATCTAAGCAAAACATCAAGGAAGATACAACACTTCAATATATAATTCCTAAAGACATAAAAGACTTTGGGTTAATTCCTGAAATTGTGGGTAGAATACCCGTGCTTTCCTATATGGATCCGCTTGACAAAGACACCCTGAAGAAAATTTTGACTGAACCCAAAAATGCTATTATTAAACAATATGAGAAATTGTTTGAAATGGATGATGTAAAATTTGAAATTACCAGTGGTGCTTTAGATTATATTGTAGAAAAAGCTTTAGAATATAATTTAGGTGCCAGAGGACTTAGATCAATATGTGAAACCATACTAACAGATGCTATGTTTAATATGCCCGACAGCGACGAGAAGCTTTTAAAGGTAACTAAATCTTATGCCGCTAAGGCTATTCATAAATCTAGTCTAAATCCACTTAAAGCAGCCAGTTAAATTTAAGTTGATTACCCTTTAAGTTATTACTAAGATTTAAGATCACTGAGCATTTAATCACAAAAAGCTTTACTTCGCTTCTTTTAGAAGAAATTTAATAGCTGCGATAATTTGTTTATTTTAACAACCACGAGATTTAATATTATCAATAAATTTGTGTCTTCTAATTAATCTATAAAATAAAATGGATTCTCATTATAGCAAAATATGGCTTTCCTCACCCCACATGGGTGATGAAGAAAAAACTTTCGTTCAGGATGCTTTTGATAATAATTGGATTGCACCTTTAGGTCCTAATGTTAACGGCTTTGAAAATGAATTAAAAGATTACTTAAATACAGAAAAACATCCTGTGAGTCTAAGTAGTGGAACGGCTGCTATACATCTGGCCTTAATCCAATTAGGTGTTAAAAAGGGAGACACGGTTATATGTCAAAGTTTTACTTTTGTGGGCACTACAAACCCTATCATATATCAAGGGGCAGAGCCAATTTTTGTTGATAGCGAATCAAGAACATTAAATATAAGTCCGGAATTGCTTGAAGAAGCTATAAAAGATCAGATAAATAAAGGTCAAAAACCTAAAGCTATTTTAGCAGTGCATCTTTATGGCAACCCTTATCAGATAGAAGAGATTCATAACATTGCGTCATCTTATGAAATCCCGGTTATAGAAGATGCAGCTGAAGCCTTAGGTTCTACTTATAAAAGTAAGTATTGTGGGACGTTTGGTCAATTTGGTGTTTTATCATTTAACGGTAATAAAATCATCACTACCAGTGGTGGCGGAGCACTTATTGCTCCCGATGAGGCGTCCAAAAAACAAACTGTGTTTTTAGCAACACAAGCTAAAGATCCGGCTCCACACTATCAACACTCAACAATAGGTTATAATTACCGATTGAGTAATCTTTGCGCAGGCGTAGGTCGCGGGCAGCTTAAAGTTTTAGATAAACATATTGGAGTCAGACAAAAAATCAATGATTTTTATAAATCTATTTTTAAAAATACAGATGCAATTAAAGTGTTTGAAACAGATTTACAGGACGTATTCTGCAACAACTGGCTTACGATTATTTATATCATACCCCATAACAAATTAGGTCTTACAAAAGAAAAAATAATGACCGCGTTAAATGAGAAAAACATAGAGTCCAGACCATTGTGGAAGCCTATGCACCTGCAACCTATATATAAAGATTACACGCACTACGGAAAAGGTATTGCTGATGATTATTTTGAAAATGGTTTATGCCTACCCTCAGGCTCAAATATGACCGATGAAAATTTAAATCGTATTCAAGCTGTATTAAACATGCTGCTCAAAAAGTAATTTAATACGCTTTTGCAAACAGTACCCTCTGCTTAGATGGTTTGCCTGTTAAAACACATTGCCCATCTTCAGGATGCTTATCAAATGGTATAAGTCTTACGGTAGCTTTTGTTAGTTCTTTTATTTTGTCTTCAGTTTCTTGAGTTCCATCCCAATGTGCAGATAAAAAACCACCTTTATCTTCTAATACCTTCTTGAATTCATCAAAATCATCAACTTTAGTAATGTGATTATCTCTGTAGGTTTTAGCTTTATTAAATAATTTACTTTGGATTTCAGGGAGTTTATTATTAACGATATCAACTATATCATCTTGATTTACAAATTCCTTACTCAACGTATCTCTTCTAGCTAATTCTACGGTTCCTTTTTCTAAATCTTTTGGGCCGATTGCGATTCTTAAAGGCACGCCTTTTAATTCGTACTGTGCAAACTTCCATCCTGGTTTATGCGTGTCACGATCATCAAGTTTAACCCTGATATCTGCGGCTTGTAATTTAGACTGTAATTCTTTTGATTTTTTAACGACTTGCTCTCTTTGCTCATCAGATCTATAAATAGGCACAATAACTACTTGGTGCGGCGCAAGATTAGGCGGCAACACCAAGCCCTGATCATCACTATGCGTCATGATTAAAGCGCCCATTAGTCGAGTTGAAACCCCCCAACTTGTCGCCCATACTTTTTCTAATTTCCCGTCTTTTGTTGCAAACTTTACATCAAAAGCATTAGCAAAATTCTGTCCTAAAAAATGTGACGTCCCAGCTTGTAACGCCTTACCATCTTGCATTAAAGCTTCTATACAATAGGTGGTCTCAGCACCAGCAAATGTTTCACCTGCAGATTTTATTCCTTTAATCACAGGTATAGCCATAAAGTTCTCAGCAAAATTAGCATATACATTATTGATCAACTCTGTCTCCTCAATCGCCTCTTCTTTAGTGGCATGTGCTGTATGTCCTTCCTGCCAGAGAAACTCTGCTGTTCTTAAGAACAATCTCGTTCTCATTTCCCATCTAACGACATTTGCCCATTGATTTATTTTAATGGGTAAATCTCTATAAGATTCAATCCACTTTTTATATGTATGCCAAATAACAGCTTCTGATGTAGGTCTTACAATGAGCTCCTCTTCTAATTTTGAATGAGGATCAACCTGAAGTTTACCCTGTTTGTCAGGATTATTTTGAAGCCTGTAATGCGTTACTACAGCACATTCCTTAGCAAAGCCTTCGGCGTTAGCTTCTTCAGCTTCAAAAAGACTTTTAGGAACAAATAAAGGGAAATAGGCATTCTCATGTCCTGTTGCTTTAAACTTTTTATCTAATTCAGCTTGCATCTTTTCCCAGATAGAATAACCATAAGGTTTGATCACCATACAGCCTCTAACACTCGAATTTTCTGCTAAATCAGCCTTAACGACAAGTTCGTTATACCATTTAGAATAATCTTGACTTCGCTTTGTTAGTGATTTACCCATATTAAAATTTATTTGGCATAAATGTTGTTATAATTATAAAAGAGATTAGATATCCGGCAAATCTAATTAAATTTGATTAACGTTTAATATAAAAACCACACATTATGTATTACAAAAAAAGAGTATCAAAAATATGGGCTAGTCTAAGTATAGCTGCCCTTAGCGTGGTTTTAATTACCTCTTGTAGTTCTTATGATAACGTAAGTAGTTATGATGACGGTATTTATTCCAACAAAGCGAGCAAGAATCAACAACAAACTAAACAAAATGTTGATAACAGAACAGCAAATACCTCAACTGATGCAACAGCTAAAAATAATAATCAAGAGGAAAGCTATTTTGACAAACAAGCTAAACTTATCTCTCAGGCAAGGCAACAAACAAATGATGTTTTTACTGATGTAGATAATTATACGTCTCAAGATACTACTGCTCAGAAAAGTCAAGTAGTTTATGGAAAACAACAAGATAAAAATTATCAAGCCAATAGCTATGGTGGCTGGGGAAGTCAAACCAGCAGTGTAGATATAAATATATTTAATAATGGTCCGGGATGGAACAACTGGGGTTGGAACAACTGGGGCTGGAATAATTGGGGATGGAATCCTAGGTTTTATGGCCCTTACAGAGGTTTTGGCTTTAACCGTTGGATGAATCCTCGTTTTGGATTTGGATTTTACGATCCATTCTACGGTCCGGGTTTTAACTATGGCTGGGGGTACAACGGCTTTTACGGAAATGCCAGATTTTGGTCTCCTTACATCTATGGAAGAAATTACATAGCTTATCAAAATGGATACCGTAATAGTTTAGCTTATAGCAACATTGGATCAAGATCTAATTTATCTAATAGAAGTCCTTATAACCGCTCGACACTCAACGAAAGAGGCAATAGGTCAAACCAAAGAAGAGCAGACAGATCAAATAGATATGTCAGAGATTCTAGAAGTAGTGATCGTAATGCCAGATATGTGAGAGGAAGAAGCGCAAATGATAACGAACGCTATATCAGATCAGATAACAGACGTCCTGTAAGAAATTCAAACGGTTTAGATGCAAGAAGGCGAAGTTCTTTAAACAATTCGTCATCATCATATAGAAATGTAAGTTCCAGGAATAATAATAATTCTAGAACTTACAGATCTAACAGACCTTCAAGCAATAGTAGATCAACGAGAGTAAATCGTTCCTCTAGATCATCAAGCTCATCTAGCACAACTCGTAGTAGTAGTTCTAGAAGTAGTAGTGGGTCTAGAAGTAGCGGTGGAGGTTCTAGATCATCAAGCAGAAGACGTTAAACTATTAGAAGTTATTAATCATGAAATTATTTGCTAGCATCATGCTAAAAAGAGCAACCTATATCTTAGTGTTAAGTCTATTACCCTTTAGCTTTTTCGGTCAAGGGGTGATAGACGCCCTAAGGTTTAACCGGACAGAAATAAGCGGAACCGCAAGATATGTAGGTCTAAGTGGCGCTTTTGGCGCCCTGGGTGGCGACATTTCTGCCCTTAAAAAAAATCCGGCTGGGTCAGCTGTTTTTATAACAAATCACGCCGCCTTTTCTACTGATATATCAACGGTTACAAACGATGTTATGTTTGCCGGACAGCCAACTAAAGAGAGAGATTATCGATTTGATATAAATCAGGTTGGCTTTGTGATGGTATTTGAAACAAGAAATGTAAAAGCCTTAGCTAATAGATTAAGTTTTGGGTTAACTTATGATAGAAATAATAATTTTAATAATGAAATGGTTGCTCAAGGTATCAATCAACAATCTATAGATACTTATTTTATAGATCGTGCTAATGGCACACCGTTAGACTTATTAGTTCCATTTTCTGGTGAAACATTAGATGAACGTTATCAATTTTTAGGGCAGACGGAAAGTTTTGCTACGCAGCAAGCCTATTTGGGTTTTGAATCATTCATTTTTGATGCGGCAGATCCTGATGATTTCGAAAATACTTTATATGAATCTAATGTTGATGCATCTGCTTTCAATCAGCGGTATAGATTAGATGAACGAGGTTTTAATTCAGTTTTAAATTTGAATTTTGGTGCTCAGATCAGGAAAAAACTAAATGTTGGTATTAATCTTAATTTACATGTGCTGAATTACGATAGAGTAACACGTTTTAATGAACAAAATAATGGAAGTGGCGAAATTAACGAGATACAGTTCAACAATTCGTTAAGTACAATTGGTAGCGGGTTTTCTATTCAGGCTGGTGCTATTTACACGCCTGTTGAAATGATAAGATTAGGGATGAGTTATCAATCTCCAACCTGGTACAATATTGAGGAAGAAACCACACAAGGTCTGGTAACAGATAGCAATGAATTTGGACAGGCATCGGCTATTCCAAGAATAGTTAACATTTTTCCGGCTTACAATTTTAAAAAACCTGAAAAATTTACCGGTAGCATGGCTTTTATCATTGGAGAATCTGGTTTGATAAGTGCTGATTATTCTTATCAGGATTTTAGTCAGACAGAGTTTACGTCAAATGGTTTTGCCGATTTAAATCAGAATATAAACGCTACTATGCAAGAAAGTATTGAGATGAATTTAGGCGGTGAATATAGATTTAAAGAATGGAGTTTCCGCGGTGGATATCATTACTTTCAAAGTCCTATCAAAAATAATGCGTTTGTAGGTGTAGGTGATTTAGATGGATTTTCAGCTGGTTTAGGATATAATGTAAATAAGTTTACCAGAGTAGATTTAGCCTACAGACGTACATATCAAGATAGATCAGAAGAACTTCTTCAAACCGACCTGAACCGACAAGCCAATTTTGAACAAATGACTCAAAATTTTGTACTGACTATGTCTTTTAATTTTTAAAAGTTAGTTTTTGTTGTATGTAGAAAAAGCCGGCTTCAATTTAAACCGGCTTTTTTTAATCAAAACCCATTAAAACGATAACCTATATTTGATAATGTTTAATACAAAGCCGGATATTTGTCTGGTTTAAATTCATTCATGATGGCATAAACCTTGTCAAAAACATCTTCTTGTGATGGCTTAGAAAAATAATCACCATCTGAACCAAATGCAGGTCTATGTGCTTTAGCCGTTAAAGTTTCCGGTTTACTGTCTAGATAGCGATAAGCATCCTGATCTTGAAGTATATTTTTCATGATAAAGGCTGAGCAACCGCCAGGTACATCTTCATCTACAACTAACAATCGATTTGTCTTTTTAATACTTTCTAGTATATCATGATCAAGATCGAAAGGAAGCAGAGATTGCACATCTATAACTTCAACATCAATATCAAAATCTGCTAAGTGTTCAGCGGTTTGATCCGCAATTCTTAATGTTGATCCATAAGAAACTAATGTAAGGTCTCCTCCTTTTCTTAAAGTTTCTACTTTACCTAATGGTGTTTTAAACTCCCCTAAATTATCTGGCATTTTTTCTTTTAAACGATATCCGTTTAAACTTTCTACGATAAGTGCAGGTTCATCTCCAGCTAATATAGTGTTATAAAAGCCTGCAGCCTGAGTCATATTTCTAGGTACTAAAACATGTACACCTCTTACCAGATTTAAAATACCTCCCATAGGCGAACCGGAATGCCATATTCCTTCAAGTCTATGGCCTCGGGTTCTTACAATCATAGGTGCTTTTTGTTTTCCTACAGATCTGTAATGAAGCGTTGATAAATCATCACTCATGGTTTGTAAAGCATAAAGCAAATAATCTAAATACTGAATCTCTGCAATAGGTCGTAAACCTCTCATGGCCATTCCTATACCTTGCCCCATAATAGTGGTTTCTCGTATCCCGGTATCAAATACACGAATGTCTCCATATTTGTCTTGTAAGCCTTCTAAACCCTGATTGACATCTCCAATTTTTCCTGAATCTTCGCCAAATATGATAACTTCCGGATATTTATCAAGAATTTTATCAAAGTTATCTCGCAATACTATTCTGCCATCTACTTTCTCTGCATCTGATGCATAATCTGGTAAAGTTTCACTTATATGCAGCGGACTTTCGCCAGATTGACCATAAAGAAAAGAATTGTATTCCCTTTGTCTTGCTTCATTAAAATTTTCTATCCATTGTATTAATGCTTTTCTTTCTGATGTATTTTCACCTACTACGTAGCGTAAAGCTTTTCTGGCATGTGATGCGATTAAACTTTTATGTGGCTCATCATCAGATTTTAAATCACTAATCAGGTTTTTTATCTCGTCTTTTTTAATCGTATTACCTGCTAAATCTTTAAGTAGTTTTAGCAATTCTTTTTTAGCATCCTTAGCAACCTGGGTGATTTCTTTCCAGGCGTCTTGCTTGCTCTGTCTTGCGATTTTTTTAGCTGATTTATCTATCTCTTTTAGTTCATCTTCATCAGCTATACCATTTTCAAGCATCCATTTGCGCATTTGGGCATTGCAATCGTATTCTTTTTCCCATTCCAGTCGCTCTTTACTTTTATATCTTTCATGAGAACCTGAAGTAGAATGACCTTGTGGCTGCGTTACTTCCTGGACATGAATAAGTACAGGAACGTGATGCTCTCTAGCTATATCTTCTGCTTTTTGGTAAGCTTCGATTAATGCGGGATAATCCCATGCTTTTACTTTGATTATTTCATAACCATCTTTATCATCTGTTCTTCTAAAGCCTTCCAGCACTTCAGATATGTTTTGTTTTGTAGTTTGATGCTTAGCATGGACAGATATTCCATACTGATCATCCCAAACGCTTATCACCATAGGCACTTGCATAACACCTCCTGCATTAAGCGTTTCCCAGAACATACCTTCACTTGTACTAGCATCACCAATCGTACCCCATGCTATTTCGTTACCATTATCTGTAAATTTATCAGCTTTTAGTTGATCGTGGTGACGGTAGATTTTAGAAGCTAAACCTAATCCTAATAATCTGGGCATTTGCCCTGCTGTAGGTGAAATGTCAGCACTTGAGTTGGTTTGTTCCATCAGATTTTTCCAATGACCATCCTCGTCTAAACTATGAGTCATAAAGTGGCCGCCCATTTGTCTACCGCCAGACATCGGTTCTTTTTCTATAGATGTATGCGCGTAAAGAGCGGCAAAAAAGGTTTTGGGGTTAAGATGACCTTGTGCCATAAATAAGGTTTGATCTCTGTAATAACCTGAACGGAAGTCGCCATTTTTAAATACTTTAGCCATGGCTAATTGCGGCACTTCTTTACCATCACCAAAAATACCAAACTTAGCTTTTCCTGTGAGTACTTCTCTTCTACCTAATAAACTGCATTCTCTACTGATAACAGCTGTCTCATAGTCATTTAAAACCTCTTTCTTAAATTCTTTGAACGATATATCTTTAGGTTGGCTTAACTCCTTACTCATAATTATAAATTTGTACGAATATACAAAATATCCGCTTTTCTTTTTATAACGAAATAGTGTTTTTAATTAAGGATATTTCAAAATCCTATCTCATTAAGCCTTAAATAATAAGTTAATAGTAAAATAATGCTTATTTCAGTAATAATATATCAATAATCTACATTAAACTTTGTGGGTATATTTTAACTTTTAATATTTGATGCGCCTGGTCATTTTTATGTTTTTTTCTACATTTGTATATGACTTTTTTAGAACTATCATTTATTTATTTGAGTTTAACCTTACTCAGTATATACAATGTTTTTCAGATAGAAAAAGGCTACATGAAACTTTTATGGACACTGGCTATTATTTTTATTCCTTTTGTAATCAGCTTTATTTATCTTATCATGATAAGCCTGCCAACGCAAAAAAGCAGTACTTAAATTTAGTACCATTTACGCTTAAAAAGGCCTAATAGTGTTTTAAAATCAAGCGTAACTATAAATCTTACACTCTCATCGTAATTAGGTAATTGAGGCTCAAAACCTTTACTGGAATAAAGTGGTAGAAAAAGCTCAAAATATTCTTCTACAAAGTTCAATCTAATTCCACTATCGTAAACAAATTGAGCACTTTTGCCCTTGTTTTTCATCCATCCTGCATCACCGTAAAGGAATATCCAGTTCCAAATAGTCGTACTGGCATTAACAGTTGTGATCCATTGGTTAGCAAAAGCAGGATCGAGCTGAGATTTAAAACCTCCTTCAGCAAAGATAAACTGCTGACTCAACAATCCGCTATCCTCACTTCTACCATAATAGTTATAATCAAACAAATAGTCTGTAGGTCTGTCTAAGGCAAATGAGAAAAAATCAGAATCACGAGCTTCATTATATAAAAAAAGTCCACCAAAGAACCTCAGGTTGATCTGACGGTTATTTTCAAATAATTTTCTATAGGATGTCGTAAAAGATAGTTTACTAAACTTTTGCGCAATTTCATAATCTACAAATGAGGTTAAATATTGATCCAGCCCTTTATCACTATAATAATACTGGAGGTTTACAATATTGTAATCCGGTTCATCTACCTCATTAGTGATATCTCTGTCCCTATCTATATTAACAGATCTTATACCAAATACATGCCGCTCATTATCTCTAAGGTTATCGTCATCTCTGTATACAAAATTGATAAATCCGGAAAAACGTCTAAAAAACAGATCAAAATTATAGGAAAAGCGGGTAGCATTAGCACCAAATTGAGTTGAAAATGTTTGATTTTCACTGTCGTTAAAGAAGTGTCTGTAGTCTATAGCCGCAGACCCAACTAAGGCATTACTCTTTAGTCCGTATTTAGGCGATAATTTGTAGCTAAAGTTCTTAGGTAATATAGAAGTGTTGTAAAATTTATTACCTATGCTAATTCCATCATATAAGTTATAGTTGAACTCAGGAATTGCAAATAGCTGACTGTAACGCTGATCATCAATATCTTCAAAAATGCGGAATTGAAAAGGTCGTCTGGTAAGCGTATTTACAGCTTTAAAGTTATTAGGCATGTAGTTTTCAAGAATCAACAAGTCGCGATTTATGGCAACGCGATCTATAGCACCATGTTTTATAGTAACTGTAGTTTCTCCTTTAAAAGGTGATAACCATTGCGCTGAAACCACCTTGTTGTCTTTTAGTTGCACAAGCTTTACTGGTAAAGCTATGTCTGATTTATTTTTGATGGTTAATTTTAAAGAACCGTCTTTTTTAATCGCATCAGAAATAGAAAAGTCTACAGGATGAGTCATTTGTATGTAACCATTAAAAAACCAGCTTAAGTCTTTTTTTGTGGCTTTCTGAAAATGATGTTTAAAAACAGCTGAATTAGTTCTTTTTAATTTATTAGACCGGTAAAAATTCCTGATAGCTGATTCTATTTGGCCTTCGCCAGTGTAATCTTTAAGCAACTTAACACCAAGTCCAGCTTTATAAGTGTTAGTAATGCGCTGATTAAACCTCAACAATGAATCCTGAGGGGCATTTATGGCTTCATCTAAATTTTGACGAGCCATGGTTTGCCATAAAAACAAATACCGGTCATTAAAATCTAACTCTGCCGCATGTGACCAATTAATTATAGGAAATCTACTTACACTACCCAAAAGTTTAGTGTTAGAAAAGTTGATATCTACAAAATCCATCATCAAACTCATTTCCAGCGCATTAATCAACCACTGATCTTTTCTGTTGTTTATCAGTATAGTATTATCTAAATACTTTCTAACCGCAGTTTTAAAAAATTTGATAGAATATTGAAAAGTATCCGGGAATGGTCTTAAAAACTCCGGCAATTGATTTAGACCATAAACCGGTGAAGCTTTATAATCAGTATCAGCAACTACTAACTTATCAAACGGATACTCGCCTAAGTTTCTATTAAGAAATCGCATCACACGATCTATGACTAAGGCTCTAATTTCCGGAGTTAAATTGTTACTAATCAGATTGGTTTCTACATTTCCATAATCAGTCATAATCAATTCAAATGAGCTGTTATCATTAATGTAAACCTTAGTATCTACATGATTACCGCCAACATGATAAATAGTGCTTTGGCCTGAATGCTCCGATTGTTTTAAGGTTTGAAAAGAAGTGGTTAAATCATATTGATCAGGTAATGTGAATTGAAACTTGTATTCATTTTGTTGCCGGGGTAAATCATCTAAATTTTTATGACTATAAATCATCCAATCTTCATCATATACCGCTGGTTTAATCAACCAATATCTGGCTGATAGCTGATTTTCTTCATAGCCATAACCGGTAAAGCGCGCTTCAGGTATACGTTGATTATAATCTAATTTAATCTGTAGTTGATCATCGGGATATAATAGATCCGGTAATATCAATTTAATTAAATCAGGATGTCCGTCTGGTCTTACCCAGGTTATCTTTTCTGAATCGATATTTATAGATTGAATAGATGTTCCGCCGCGTTCTTCATCAGAAGCAAAATGAAATTTTCTAACAAATTCTTCTGCATATCTATTGGCTAAAGGGCTTTTTTTATCTGAGAAAGCATTTAACCAGTTATACAAGTAAATGGTATCTAAAGCCTTATCAGTTGTATTTTTATAGATGATTTCCTGCTTAATATTCCAGTCGCGTAAATCATCAGAAATATTTATAGACGCATTGATTTCATGTTGAGCATAAGTAAATGAACTTATCAACAAGAAAAAGCTGTAAAATATTTTAACTTTTTGAATGCTCAATGAACTATAAATTTTATAACATCTTGATAACCAAATATTTTAAGATAATACATCCCTTTAGATAATCCAGACATATCAATGCTTTGGTGATTATCTTGTGCGTAAAACTGCATAACATTCTGTCCTATTGGATTATAAATGATTATCGGTTGCTCGGGAAGATGGTTTCCCCATTTAATTTTGAGTGTTTGATCAACATGATTGCCGTTTGGTAAGGTAAGCATATCATTTAAAGTGTAAGACTTAACAGCCAGAAAATCATCAACGGTATTCATCGTTAACACAACGGGTAAATGATCACTCATATTGTAAAGATCATCACGTAAATCCTGATCATAAGGCCCAAAACAAGCACTAGCATTAATATTGTTGTTATAACAATTCGTATTGTTGCCTATTGTTTTATAACTATCTGTATCATAGTAAATAGGCTGTGAGTTGTCTAACAAATTATCAGATAAAAAGATGAAATCAAAACGATCATCAAGTCCACCGCCGGCACCAAAATCACTAAACGCATTATTGCTTTGCCTTGTACTTTGCGTGTGCAAATCAGCAAATGAGGCATTAGTATGCCAATCGCCCAGGTCATCTAAAGGATCAAACACCGGAATGGGCGTATTGCCTATGATAAGTTGTTGAACTGCGCTTTCATTACTGTTATAAAAATTCATATCGCCGGCAAATATAACTCTGGCGTCATCGGGTAAGGTAAACAAAAAATCGGTGAAGGATTGCACCATGTCAAAACGCCATTGCTCATTAAAATCACCCTGACTGGCTTTAAGATGAGCCACAAAAAGATGAATGTAAAGCGTTGATGATGAATTAGTAGTTAATAATTGTAGTTTATAGTAATTGATATCTCTCAAATTGGTTGAAATTTGATCATTTACAACGACATCAAATTTATCTGCATTGTAAAAAAGCAGCTGGTTTAAATTATTACCTCCTGAAGTATTGTAAACAAAATTTGCACTCTGCATATTAGCTGTGGTATAGTTAAACGCAAAGTCAGAAATCAAATCTGCGCCATTAGGTGTTTGCAATTCCTGTACAGCCAGTAAATCAGGTTGGTGATGTGACAATATATCATTCAAAATAAGCTCTCTGTTATTTGGCGGAGCTTCTGGAAATTCTAATAAATTATAAGTCATTATTTTAAATTGATCTTGAGAAAAGCCAGGCTTTACTGCACAAAATAATAGGACTACTGATAATAAAAATTTAATCACGCTAAATTAAGCTATTAAAAGTTAGGGCTTAGTTCAAATTCATTATAGAAATCTTCTAAAATTTGAACAACTTCATCTTCATGGTCTACAATTTTCAGCAGCTTTAAGTCTTCTGGGCTAATGTTGTTAAATTCATCGCATACTTTGTCTTTAATCCATTCCAGAAGACCTTGCCAAAACTCTTTACCCACTAATATAATGGGAAATTTATCGATTTTTCCGGTTTGTATAAGCGTTAAAGCTTCAAATAATTCGTCTAATGTACCTAATCCACCAGGCATCACTACAAAACCTTGTGAGTATTTGACAAACATCACTTTACGCACAAAGAAATAATCGAAATAAAGATTTTTATCGCTATCAATATATTGATTATCATTTTGCTCAAATGGCAAATCAATATTTAACCCTACAGATGTGCCATCACCTTCAAAAGCACCTTTATTAGCAGCTTCCATAACACCCGGACCGCCACCGCTTATTACGCCATAACCCTGATTAACCACTTTATTAGTAACTCTGGTGGTTAACTCATAATATTTTGACCCAGGTTTTAATCTGGCCGACCCAAAAACAGATACACAAGGGCCTATTTTACTCATATTTTCAAAACCGTAAACAAATTCGCCCATTATTTTAAAAAGCGCCCAACTATCATTGGTCTTGATCTCGTTCCAGTTCTTAAAATGCTTATTGACCATTCTGTTCATTTATAACCGAACGCTAAAATAAGCAAGTTTTTTGGTTTGTGGAAAGCCGACTTGAACAAAACAAGTTTTAAAGTCACTTACTGCTTATGTTATACATCTTAAAGGTGTTATCTATGATCCCACGTTCTGTGAAGCGACAAACGCCTATACCTAAAATAAATTGCTCAGGTTATTGAATTTTTTGCTAA
>JAVLBJ010000056.1:0-15417 GCA_031581455.1 Psychroflexus sp.
TAGAACCTCAACTGGGTGAAACCAATGAAGATATCAATGCCGGTTTTAGAATGCTTGATTTTTTTAATGATCATGTGTTGTGTCAGTCACTTTCTGTTCAAGGATGGGATGATGAAAACGAATGGATCCTTTATCCTAATCCAGCAAAAAACCAGGTGAATATCAACGCCTCTTTTCCTGTGGTACAAATTGAGATCCTTTCCATCATCGGTAAAAGGATAAGACATGAAGCTATAAACCAACTCAAGAACATCTCCCTGGATCTCGGTGCGCTATCCAAGGGCATTTATTGGATCAGGATAACAGATGAACGCGGAGATCAGCAAATAAAAAAGTTGGTCATAGGAAAAAGAAACTAAGAAAAAGAATAACAAAAATCCCGAAGTAAAATTACCACGGAGTCTTCATCATAAATAAGTTAATTAGGTATGCAAGTATGTTCTAATAAGCTTATCTGTAAATACCTTGAATTAGATATATTTGGGTTTGAAATGTTAAAAATTTAGGAGGTAGATTTACATCTTTCTGCCAGATTCAATTTTCGTAAAATTATTAAATAAGCCTAAAAAAATATAAAGGAAAAGTCAACTAATGTTTTCTTTTATTTTTCATCACCATTGAAGCGAAGTTCATGAAGCGCCAGTTTTTAAAATCTAATATCGGCACAAATTTTGTTATTAACTATTCATAAGATATTATGATGAAAACGCTCTTCACTTTTTTCGCATCCATTTTCCTTATTTCTTCCGTATTCGCGCAAACCCAATATGAAAATTCCTTTGAACAAATCCGTCAATTGGAAAGCCAGGGTAAAACCACCGATGCTTATCGCCAAACGAAGAAACTGATCGGTAACTTTCCTGAAGATTCCGGCGAGTTAAATTATGCCAAAGCCTTTATCTATTACGCTAAATTTAAATTGATACTGGAAGAAGAATCTGAAAATGAAGTCTTTTTCCTCTTGCAACGAAAGGCGCAAGAAGCAAAACCACCAGCAAAACAAATTTTCAACTTATACTTAGGGCAATCTGCTTACGCCTATCTCAATGAAAATTACTACGATCTCAAAAATAGACCTTCTGTTGATTATAATCCAAAAGACATCAAAACCTGGGATATTGCTGATTTCAAAAACCTCATTTTTAATGCGTATGATCAATCGTTTACAGATTTAACTACTTTAGAAAACACAAAGGCTGATAAATTGCTGAACTTGATCACGCAAATGACAAAGCAAAAAGAAATTCATCTATTAAGCCTGATCGCTCAGGAACGCTCAGAATTCCTGGAACGCATTGATAACATACCGGCAATAGGTGATCATTTGGCTATTGATCAGGAATATCTTTGGTTGCCATCTGCTGATTTTGTCAACATCAATTTACCGGAAACGCATAGCTATGATATCAATCGGCTTCAATTGCAGCTTTTTCAAAAAATGGAATCTTTTTATTTAGAAAAGCAACAGGAAAAAGATCGCTTACATTGGCAACTGGACCGTCTGGCATTTTTAAATGATCGTTATGAAGATGCAGACGCTAAAGACTCATTGTATCTCAATGCTTTAGAAAAATTAGATGCCACCTTACATAAAGACGGTTCCCGATCGCGAATTCAATTAAAAAAAGCTTTTTACTATAAAGAACGAGCCGATTATAAAGAACATCCGGATCATCTGAACAAAGCAATTGATTTGGCTAAAAACAGCTATGAACGCGCCGATGCAGCTGACATTAAACGATCTGCGGTAGAATTGATCAATTCCATCAAGCAGCCTTATCTAAAATTTAGTGTTCAGAAGCAATTATATCCGCAAAAACCGGGTAAAATACGGGTAATTTTTCAAAATACACCACAGGTTTGCCTGGCATTTTATAAATATTCGCCGGAGAAGCTACACAATGAAGACGACTACCGTCAATCGCTCATTCAAAAACAATCACCGGATTTCCAGCATCAACTGGAATTTCCCCAAGCTCAAGATCATTTCAAGCACAAAGCTGAGGTTTTATTACCAAAATTACCGGCCGGGCATTATTTCATGCTGGGCACTAAAGAAACGAATATCGACCTGGAAAAGGATTTTCATACGATCACTAACTTTCGCGTCAGCAAGATCGCCTTGCAGCAGATTAGCTACAAGGATAAAACCATTTTACAAACTTTAGACCTTCAGAGTGGATTGCCTTTATATAACACAAAAATGATTCTTAAAAAGGACAATTACGCCATAAACTGGACGAATAAACAGGGAATCATCGAGACAAGGATCGAAGAAAAATTTTGGTTAGAAGCCATTCATAAAGGCGATACACTTCACAAGCAAGTTCACCACAGAAACTATTATAATCAACGTGATAAAAATGTTGATTATTCAGCTAAAATATTGACAGACAGAAACATTTATAAGCCCGGACAAAACGTGAGTTTCAAGACCTATCTGGTTAGAAATGAGGATCAGCAAGCAGAAATGATCCCTGAAAAGGAAATAGATGTCTCGCTTTTTGATGTGAACAACGAGCGTATCGCTGAAAAAACGCTCACAACCAATCAATGGGGAACGGCAAGTGGCGAATTCAGCATTCCCCAAGACCGATTATTAGGCACTTACAAGATCAAAATAGAAACTGAAAAAATCAATGGGAATTATCTGCGATCCAGAAGCGCGAGTTTTCAGGTGGAAAAGTATAAACGACCTGATTTTGAAGTTAAGTTAGATGATTTTGCGGCTAATCCCATTTTAGGCCAACCTATTGAAGTCAACGGAAAAGTGCGTGCTTTTTTTGGCGGAAAGATCACCGGTGCTGTTTTACAATACGAAGTACAGCGAAAATTGAAAAGGGATTTTAAATATACTAAATATGCTGATGCAGATTTTGATCCTGAGATTATCAAAACTGACGAATTAAAGCTGGACGAAAGTGGAGATTTTGCATTTGAATTTCTACCGATACCTATTAGTTCCATACCCAAAAAAGAAAAACCGATTTTTTATTACACCGTCAATATTCGTGTGACTGATCAAAAAGGAGAAACCCAAGGAACAAGCGGAAAGATAGCCGTAGGTTATCATACTACCCAACTATTAGTCAACGCCAACAGAAAGATCGATGTAAGCCAAGAAGATGCGATCAACTTAACCGCAAAAGATCTTAACTCGAGACCTAGCTCATTTTCAGGAAAGCTAAAATTAACAAAATACAAAACACCTGATGGTATTTTCAAAGATCGGTCATGGGAATTACCTGAAATCCAGCAGATCGATGAATCCACATACAGAAAACTTTTTCCTCATCAAGCTTATCAACCTAAGGAACTACCGGAAAATTTTAAATTAGATGAAGAACACCAAATGGTATTTGATATTCAGGAAGTTGAAAAATTTGAAGTGGTAGCTCAGGAATTGAAAAGTTTGCCGGGCGGACTATACCAATTACAATTTGAAGGAAAAGGTCAAAATGGGTTTTCCCTTGAAAAAGAGCAGCAAATTAAGCTGGTGAACCCCAAAAAACCTGCTGATTATTTTACCGACTTTTTATCGGCTGAAACGCAAATTACAGATGATAAAAGCAGAAAGTTCTCGCTACAACTCCAAAATCGGCTGGAAAAAGCATACGTGCAGATAACTATTCTCTCTGATACAGATTTTCATCAGCAACAACATTATATCTTAGATAAAGGAACGCAAACTTTTGATTTTGATGTGCCCGACTCATTAAAACGGGTAGCCGTTAAAACCAGATTAGTGCACAGACAAAATATTGAGATGCAAACGCATTATATCGGTTTTAAAAATCAGCAGTATCAATTGAATATTTCTACGGAAAACATCAAGAAAACCATAAGACCGGATGAACCACAGCAGGTGCAAGTTCAGGTAACTGACCAAGATAGAAATCCCGTCAAAGCCGAGCTTTTAGCCAGTATGTATGACACTTCCTTAAATGAATTTGTCAGTAATAAATGGTATTTGAATCTCAAGCGAAGCCGAATATATATCAAAAACAACCTGAGAGCTTATGCAGATTTTGATGGGATTAATTACTACTCTAACATGAAAAACAGGCCTTACTATTACAGCCGATACCCAAAATATAAACGACACGGTATTTATCGCTTTGGCTATGATTTTATGCTACCAGAGCGGAGCAATCAGCAGTATTTAAAAACCCTTCAAAGACTAACAAGATTAAAGAATGCTGACGATGATTCACGCCTGGCTGTTGGTTTTGTGGTTGATCAGGATGGCTTGCCCCTTCCGGGCGTTAATGTTCGGGTAAAAGGAAAGAACAAAACCACACAAACCGATTTTAATGGCTTTTATGAATTGATCACAGAGCCAAATGCTCAATTGACCATCAATTATTTAGGCTATCAAGAAAAAATTGTAAATGCTAACCGATCAGAATCTTTTATCGTATTAGAACAATCCTCAGAGCGTTTGGATGAAGTTGTTACTACCGCCCAACAAGATCCGCCTCCACCGCCGCCACCAAGTGCTGAAAGTATTGAGGTTGTTGAAGACGCTATCGAAATTGAAGAAGTTGATGTTAGAGGAAATAACGCATTAGCATCACGGAATGACCCGCTTTATGTTGTTAACGGGAAGATCACTTCTAAATCACAAATGTTACAACTTGAACAAAGCGACATCGCAGAGATGAAGGTGCTCAAAGGAGCGGAAGCCAGGCGTTTATACGGCAATAAAGCCAGGAAAGGCGTTGTGGTCATTACCACAAAGGCAGAACAGCAAAACCAGATATTTCAACAAGTCAAGCTCCGCGAAGATCTAAAAGAAACCGCCTTCTTTTTCCCGCATATTCAAACCGACGACAACGGGAAAGCCCAAATTGATTTTACTGCACCACAGCGGTTGACTAATTGGAACTTTCGCATCGCTGCGCATGATCAAAAAGCTAAGGCTTCGCTTTTTAATCAAAACATCAGAACCCAGAAAGCGTTGAATGTATCTGCGAATTTCCCGCGGTTTGTCCGCTATGGCGACACTATACAGGTCAGCGTAAGTCTTACAAATTTAACCGATAAGGTTTTAGCTACCCAAGTGAGTTTGCGTTTAAAAGATCAAGATCAAGTCTTAGGAGATATCATTTTTGGGAAAGACGCAACACAAGATGCACGTATTCATCCTGCCGATACTGAGAAAATAGAATGGAAATTAGCCATCCCTAAGCACATTAAATCCCTAAAATTTGAAGTAGCTGCTCAAACCGCTGAATTTAGCGATGGAATGAGCCAGCAAATTAGCGTATTACCAGATTATCAGATATTGACGCAATATCTTTCAAAATGGATATTACCCAATACAACTGAAACATACAATCTGTCTAAACATTTTACAACTATATCAGCCGATGACAAATTGCATCTTGATTATCAGATCAATCCCGCGTGGAATATGCTGAAAAACCTGCCTTTTTTGGTACGATATCCGTATAACTGCAGTGAACAAACTTTTGCTAAGTTATTTGCTTATCAAGTTGGTCAATCGGTTTTATTAGAAAATCCGGAATTGGCTACTTATTTGGATAAACAAGCCGGAGATCAACCGGAGGAATTCAATAGGCTCAAAGCCACTTCATTTCAATCTTTATTATCTAAAAAAGAAAAGTTACAAAGCACGCTCAGGGAATTAGTGGATGAAGATCAGGTTATAAAACGAAGCGATGAATTGCTCAGAAGACTAGAGAAGATGCAATTAACCAATGGCGGATTTCCCTGGTTTTCCGGCGGGCGAGCAAATTTGAGGATCAGCATACATTTGCTCACCGGTTTTCACTTTATAGAAAAACAAGATCTCAGCATAAGTAAGGAAGACCGCTTTATCCGCATAAAACGGAAGCTTTCTCAATATCTCGACAAGCAGTTCTTATCAGATGATGATCAGCCGGATCGTTTTGTTTTAGACTATTTATTTGCCCGATCAGCCGGTGAAAAAGACCAAGATTTCAGCCGTTTTGCTGATGATCAGATCCAACTGATGGAAAACGACTGGTTGAGTTTCAACCTACGGGATAAGTTGGTTTACGCAAGTGTTTTAAGTCGGTTAGGAAAAAAGCAGGAAGCGGAAAAAGTAAGAGAAAATCTAAGCCAAACCACCGTTTTGAATCCACGATTGGGGAAATACTGGAAAAGGTATTCATCTTATAACTATTTCTCGCCGGTGCTTGATCAAAGTTTGGCCATTGAGGCATTTAGTTACGCAGATAATTCAACCAAAGAGATCGATTTGCTGAAACAATGGTTGATCGGTTATAATGCGCAACATCAGCCTGCAAGTACCATTGCGCAGACTTATTTTTTACAGTCTATCAGTCAGCACACCCGTCAATTTGATGAATCGGCTAGCTTACCGGAGATCAGAATGAATGGTAAAAAAATCAAAGCTTCTTCAACTGATCGCCAAGCTGGAAAGATCGATCAGGATTTAGAAATAAGTCCATCTCAAGATCAGCGACTTCAGGTAAGGAACAGAAGTGACGAACTGCAACAACTACAAGTAGAACTCACCGCTCAACGACCTATTGCTGATATCCCAGAGACAACCCATGACAACCTGAGCTTAAAAAAACAGATTTTTAAAGTGAAGAATCAGAACGATGAGCAAAAGCTAATTCCAATCGATGAAGCCGATGTTCAGGTGGGTGATTTGATCCGTATAAAACTCATATTCAACAGTAAAAAGAATTATGAGTTTATGGCACTGATTGACCATCGACCGGCTTGTTTTCAGGCTCTCGATGTGCTTTCCGGGTATAAACGAAGCAGTAGGTTATTTTACTATCAAACCAATCAAGTAACTGAAATGAACTTCTTTTTCGATAAATTGACCAAAGGTATCCACGCTTTAACTTATGATCTTAAAGTAACGCATTCCGGTCAATTTCAAACGGGTAATGCCAACCTGAGCAATATGTATGCGCCTAAAATAAAAGTAAATACCAGTTCAAACTTGATTGACGTGAAAAGTCAATAATATTATTGTCTAACCACCCTGAATTGCCGGCTTAGTTGATTTCCATTTTCGTCCATGATGCTTAGTTGATAATCATCAGGTTTTAAGTGTCTGGCGAGCTCATGAAAGTCTTTTGTTGTTTTTAAGAACCTTTCATTGAGATACCAATACAGCTTAGTCTCCTTAGCTGAGGTGGCCTTAAAAACAAGTTTGCCGTTTTCTTGCTCAAAGGTTTTAGGTAATATCACCTTCTGACCTTCTTTTGGATAGTAAATCGCCAGTTGGTTATCATTAGAAGATTGGCAAGCCGGCAGGAAATCAGGTAGCGGTTGATAATCAGGATGCTTTTTTTTATAAAAATATTCCATGATCGGCGGTAAATTAAACCATGCTTTAGTAAGCATCTCTTTGCTTTCCGGACAAGAGGCTTTAACCTGGTAGGCTTCATCCTTAGTAAGATTAACGATTTTATGATAAGGACAGGCGCTTATTTGTATATCTCTTTTAGGGATGGATCTTCTTGAATACTCCGGGCAGTTTAAGCCCGCGATCCAGCCTGATCTATCACAGATGTTTACCTTTTTAAAATCTTGATGAGGTTTTTTAAACCATTTGTCGTTTTGGGGCAATACATCAAAAACCTTAAACATAAGTGGCGCTGCAACTTTAACCCCTACTAAATGAGGTCTGCCGGTGCCATTGGCATTGCCTGTCCAAACCCCAACAGCATATTTTGCATTTACGCCAATTGCCCAGGCATCTTTAAATCCATAGCTCGTACCGGTCTTCCAGGCAATTTTTTGCTTATCTGCAAAGCTTTGCCAAAACGCTTCAATTCCGGGTCTTTTAAGGTCTTTTAAAGCCATTAATGTGCTATAAATAGCACCTGCTCCTATTGTACTGTTTGTTGAGGTTTCAGTTTTGGTCTGTTTTTGATCAAGCAATAGTTCAGGCTCGTTAAAATCATTTGAGCGGTAATTTAAAAAACGGTTATAGTGTTTTAAGGAAGACGCCATATTAGCATAGGTCTTGGTCAGGTCCCATAAACTGCTTTCAGCACCGCCCAGAATCAAAGGTAGCCCATAATGATCAGCAGGATTATCCAATCCCTCAAGATTCATTTGCACAAGCAAGTTATAAAACCGTTGTAGACCAAAGTCCTTTAAAAGCCTTACCGCCGGAACATTTAAGGATTTTTGCAAAAAGACATCTGCCTGAACAGCCCCATCATAATCTTTATCAAAGTTCTCCGGTTGATAATCATCAAAATTTGTAGGAATATCGGCTATAAGTTGCTGTGGCATTAATTCTCCATGGTCAAGCATAGACGCATATAAAATTGGTTTTAGTAAACTACCCGTGCTTCTGTTTGCCTGTACCAGATCTACAAATGGTTGATGTTGCCTATGGCTTTTGGTATTACCTACATAAGCTAACACCTCTTTAGTTTCTATATCTAATACTAAAACTGCTGCATTGTAAATTTTGTTTTGTTTCCATTCCTGAAAGTGATGATCAACTTGCTGATTGACCCTAGATTGCAAAGCGTAATCAATAGTTGTGAGCATTCTGTTTTTGTCAGGATACTTTTGCTTTAGTTGATGTGTGAGGTGATAAGCGTCCTGTGGTAGATCTTTAGGTTTTCCGGGCAACTTTTCAAGTACGGCCAGCTCATAAGTAGAGCTATCGATGACCTGATTTTCCAGTAATTTTTGTAAAAGTTGATCTCTTTTTTTCTTGTAATCAAAACTGTTCCTCCCCGGATAGATAATAGAAGGTGCATTGGGTAAGACGGCTAATGCCGCTGCTTGTCCCCAACTAAGCTCATCAGGGGAAACGCCAAAATACCGCCATGATGCAGCTGATAAACCAACTACATTGCCGCCAAATGGCGCATTGCTCACATAAAGTTGTAATATCTTTTCTTTGCTGTATTTAGCTTCTAACCTCGTGGCTTTTACCAGTTCAATAAATTTCTCCACATAGGTTCTTTTCTTGTTTTTTCGCGATAAGCGAATGACCTGCTGCGTGATCGTACTGGCGCCTATTCTTGTCTCGCTACTTAAGTTATGAACTAAAGCTTTGCTTATGGCTACCGGGTTAAAACCCGGATGCTTGTAAAAATATTCATCTTCAAAATGGAGAATACAGGCTTTAAACTTTTTAGGAATCTTATCAATACCTGGAAACCGCCATTGCTCATCTGCAGCTATTTTTGCTCCTATGAGCTGCTTATCCTTTGCATAGACAGTGGTTGAGTAAGGATTATCAAATAACTGATCTGGTAACGAAAACCACCACATTAAAAAAATAATCAGTAATACTCCTAATTTGACTTTATGTTGTTTTAGCCATTGCATCATTTATAAACTTCTATCCAAAATGCTCTACTTCTGGCATAAAATCTATGGTCGTACATGCTTTCTACCTGACTTGCCGGTAAGTAGAATCTGCCCAAATAAGAACTGTTAAGTTTTAGGTTAAACGACTTCGTGTCATTAACCTTTAAATCAAAGTAAAATCTTACTACATTATCTCTGACATCTACATGGTCCGCTTGCGGGAACTGATCTGCCGAATACTCGGTAAATGAGGTATCAATATTTTCCCAACCGCTTGGAATAAAGTAACTGAGTGCCACATTTTTCAAATTGGTATTACTGGTATTTTCCACGCTTATATTTAAATTGATCGGCGTTCCCTGTCTTAGTTTTTTAATGGGTAAGGCTTGACCATTAGCATCTGAATAGGTGGTTGAAATACCTAAGTTGCTCTCTTCTTTAGGTAAAGCTTCTAATCCCTGTTTTCCTGATTGTACTAATCTAGCGTATAACTTACCCTCTTTTTTATTATTGATCTTCATCTTGATATCTTGAGATAGTGGTTGGTCAGCAGGTAGCTTGTAAATTGATTTTTCTGATTGAATAGCAGAAGTTGTACCGTTGACAGTTATATCAAAATTCAGGTTTTTACCATTGTTCTGTTTGATGACTTTTGCCATGGCTACAAGGGCAAATGCGGTTTCCTGCGTATTTAACCAGTTATCTGAAGACAGTTTTCCTGCGATGTCCTTAGCCACATCATCTACCCGATCATCTTCTAAAAAAACCATGCTTTCTAACAGCATAGCCTGATTTCTAAAGCTAGATCCAAAAGTCCTGTAATGATTTTTGTGATCTGTTTGTACAGAGGCTGTTTTTATAATTTCTCTGGCTGGCGACTCCTGACCGATAATCGCATAACCTAAGGCCAGTCTCCACTTAGCTAATGTAGGTAATTTTGAGTTTTGTTTTAGCTTGTTCATTGCCGCCAGATCAGGTTTCCCGGCTAATGCTAAGGTATATAACCTATAGGCTTGTGTAATTTCATCATAGCGGTAACCTGGTTCATCACGCCAGGTTCTAGCCTTTCTTTGCTGATAATTGATCCAATTAGATAAAAAAGAAATAGGTAGTGTAAAGCCTTTATTCCTGGCTTCCAGCATAAAATGGCCTACATAACTCGTACACCACTCGTTAGATTGCCCAAAACGCCAGTAAGGAATGCCACCTTCTATGCGTTGCATATGGCCTAATTTTTTGATCGCATCCTGAACATTAGTTCGGATTTCCTGTTGCTCTGCTTGAGGTAAGTCTACGATATCATCTAAATAAATTTGCGGAAAGGCTGCAGAAGTGGTCTGTTCTGTACATCCGTGCGGATATCTTATGAGTTGATCCAGTCGTCTATTGATATCGATAGCCGGAAAGCTTGATAACTCTACATAAGCCTCTCTGGTTCCTGCTTGTCCGTAAGATGCGATTTCCTTTTCAGTTGATGCTTTAGCTTGCACTATAAATGAGGTGGTTTTTTGACTGACCGGATTAGGATTATAGCTGTCTAATTCCAGCTCATATTTAGCGTTTTCTTTAGCTGAAGTGGCTGTAAAGCTGATCTTTTTTAGGCTTTTAGTGTCCATCACTTCTATTTCAAAATCAACTATTTTTTCTCCGGTCTTATCAAAAGAGAGGCGTTTAGTGCCTTCATCCATAAGCCTTAGGCCATCGCTTAGACCGGCGGTTACTTTTACATTCTTAATGCTTTCATCTAAGCTAAATACCGTAACCGGGATTTTTACTGTTTCGCCCGGTGAGAACTTCCTAGGTGCTGATGCTAAAAGCATGAGCGGTTTTTTTACGGCGATTTCCTGCTCGGCTTTACCAAATTTTCTATTGTTTACCTGACCGGCTACTACTGATGCTTTAACCGCTCCTATGTAGTTGCCCATGTGCAGTTGATGTGTTCTTTTTTCGCCCTTAGCCAGTTGAAATGGACCTATAAAATCTACAACCGGTTTAAATCGGTTAGCTTTTTTGTTTTTTGAACCCAGGGCTTCATCACCTCCGCCAATGCTAAAAATATTGTTAACCGTACCGGAAAAAGCCCCGATGACATCATCATAAACATCAAAAGTTTCAACACCTAAGGCTTTTTTACTGTAAAAATGCTTGTAAATATCAGGGGTTTTATAATTGGTTAAATCTAAAAGTCCCCGGTCTACTACTGCTAAGGTATAGGTCATAGCCCTACCTTGCTCCTCGCTTATCTCAATGCTATAATCGCTTTCCGGTTTGATCTTTTGAGGTGCTTTGATTTGAGGTTTTAAAATGGCGTTTTGGTTTGATACCTCTATAGGTAAAACCCCAAAGAGCCGCATTGGTCTATCATTGGTAGTGTTTTGATGCTTCTGCAATAAAGAAATGCTCACATAAGCATTAGGCGCCATAGGTTTTGTTACGGGAATGGATGTGGTAGTTGAGCCTTGTTTTGTGTTTACCCATTTTTTCTCTAAGATTTGAGCGCCATTTTCAACAGTAACCAGAGCCCTGGCATTTTTATCACTTGGAAATGTGATCTTAGCATTATCGCCTATGGAATACTTCTCCTTATCAGCTGAAAAGACAAGCATTTTAGACACATTGCCGGCTTTATTATTCCACCAGTTCCTAAAAAAATAGGTGATGAAACCAGTTGAGTGTCCAGCCTTGTCTTCTACTTTCACAAAAAACCTGCCGCTGTTTTCATTATTGATATTCAATGTAAAAGAGCCGTCGCCTTTGGCATCTGTTTGAACATTTAATGTTTTTATCAAGTCTCTATTAGAGGCATATCTGTAGCGAGATAGATTATCATCGCCACGATTCCACCACCAGTGCCAGTCTATTTTGTAAACGCTTACTTTTAAGTCGCGGTTTGGGGCATTATCACCTTTGTAATTAACGCTTTTAACCCGAAAGAACACCTCTTTCCCGGTATAATAATTGGGTCTTTGCTTCTTAGGCTTTTTTACACCCACAAAGTAATTATAAGGTGCATACTTTTTTGATTGAACATCTATTGAGAAATCACCTCCATTTTCAAATACTTTAGTGAGAAAGCTAAGCTTAAGCATTCCCGGTGCAGATCTTTTTATTTCAAAATCTTCCGTGATGTCTGCAAAGCCTTGCTGATTTAATTGGCCATCAAAAATGTTTTTTTCATAGCGATTGAGTTGTAAAACAGGGTTTTCAAAGATATAGCCTTCATGATCTGAAAATGGATTTTTGCTTTTAAAAAGCTTGAGGTCCACCTTAGCTTTTAGTGATTTGGCGGTTGCCCCGCTTAGCCACTTTGAGCTTAATCTAAACCTGATATCATCTTTTGGGGCGATGACATCTTCCTTAAAGTCAAGATCGATTTTTAACCTATTGGGTTTTATACTGGCGACTTTGATGTTCTTTTCAAATTTTAATCCGCCTATGATGACTTCTGCCATCCAGTTGCCGGTTGGTGCTTCTTCATCTGTTGGCAAGTCAAACCTGTAGAACCCGTTCAACCCCTGATTTTTAGTCTCCTGATAGACTAACTTTCCTCTGGCGTCTTTTAATTTGACCTTAACCGGATGGTCTTTAGGTAGTGGGTTTTCGAGATCATTAAGCACAAAACCTGTATGAATTGTGTCGCCCGGGCGATAAACGCCTCTTTCTGTATAGATAAACCCATCTAAGCCCTGTTTGATTTCCTTGCCGCTCACATCAAAATTGCTTAAGCTTAGGGCTTTATTTTCATCTAAATTTAGATAGGCAAATTCGTTGTCGTTTTCAGCTATTAAAAAGGCAGCATGTTTATCAACTTTAAAAGTGGCAAAACCATTAGAATTGGTTTGGGTTTCCCCTATTTTTTGTTGCTGATAATTGTAAAAAGAGAGATTTAAGTCGCCCATTTTTTCAAGGTTGATAAGGTCTCTTGCTGCAATAAACATTTCGCTTTTAAAGCGCTTAGCTGTTAACCCGATATTAGATGCCAGCAAATTGCTCGCCACAAACTTACGTGGGTTATAGTAAGCGGGATGGCAGGGGTTTTCTCTTTCCTGCCAGTTGTAGCTATAATTTAGCCTTCGGTTGGTTTTATAATCAAAGAAATCTTCTTCCTGTTGCTTCACCATATTGAGCTTTTTAATAGGCTCATAACTATAGTTGGTTTTTCCGGTGTCGCAGCCATATAAGCTTAATGATGGTCTAAAGCTCAGCTCAACATTGTAAATAGCACCGGGCTCTGTTTTAAAGAGCTCTGTAAGATCAACCGCATAAGCTTTCCAGGTATTGTCATCGTCTATTTCGTCAGTTATCAGAGGGATGGTTTTTCTGGCGACAATTCTACCATACTTTCTTATTTGATAGTTTTTCGCGTCTCCCAAATCATGGTTTTGTAAGTATTGAAGGATGTTTCCCTGATAGATCTTGATCACTTTAACATCAACAGCTTTTAGGTTGACCGCTTTGAAGTAGAACGGATTTTGCGATGAACCCGGTAAAATACTTCCTTTTGATACGAGTTTTACCCCAGGTTTTATCTTTTCAATGATAAGCTGACCGTCATAAGCTTTGTCTAAGGTTTCCCCTTTCTCATTTTTCACAGATTGATCTACTGAAACGCTAACCTTTTGAGCAAGGCGTTTTTCTGGAAATAGCATCAACGTATTTCCTTTTACTTCATAGCTAAGGTCTGTTCGGCCATTTATACTGATCAATCCATTAAGGTTTTGATCTGTAGCTAAAGCATCAGAAAAATTGAGGCTAATTTGATTTGCATTTGCCTCATCGTATTTTAAGCTTAAAACCTCAAAGCTTTCAATAGCAGGAATATCAACATAAAAATTTCCTTTATCTTCAGATTCAATAGGCTCACCATCCCATTTAATGTTCAATTTAGCCGGTTTTTCAAAGCGTTTGATGCCTTTAATACTAAACGTAAAATAATCAGCTTCTTGAGGATGCTCACCCCAGTTGATGTTAAGTCTATCATCATCTTGTTCAGCTTTGATAACCTTTTTAACCTGAGCAAATTGGGTGATATCAGAAAGTTGAATTTGAGCGTCAAGGGACATTTTGTTCTTTTCTGAGGATTGTAAACTCGAGGTAGTTACTTTTATTTGGGGTTGAATGGTTTTTACCTCAAAATCAAAGGTATTGAGTTGCCTTGGTACTTTTTTATACAGATCATCAAGCGATAAGCTCAGCTCGTAAGTTGAAGCAGGCATAAGTTTTTCCACAGGTTCAAAAACAAGTGTGTGAGATGATGTTGCTATCAGGTTGCCTGCTGTTTTTGGCGATATTTCCATGATATCAGCCGGTAATTTTTTACCCACCTGAAACTTCTCAATCGGTTTTTTGAGATCGATCTTAATCGTTTGGGTAATTGAGATGGGCGCTTGCTGAATGCCTACGATGTAGTCTTTAAATCGGTTGAGTTGTTCTTGCTTAGCTTTATCTGAATCGCAGGATAAGCAAATGAATAAAATCACCGCTATCAGTGAAAATTTAGAGTTTAAGTGTTTGTACATCACGTGTTTATAAATGGTTATTTTTTAATGATTCGCTTGAGGTATGATTATCTGCGTAAATCTTTGCCATATAAACCCCTGAATTCAATTGCTCTAAATTAATCTGGACTTGATTTTGAGCACTGAACTTATCTACTTTTACTAATTTACCTGATATATCAAAAATGGAAATTTTTTCTATGTTTTGGTTGTTGCTAAGCGATAAGTTTAATTCAGCGTTTACCGGATTAGGGTAAACTTTTAGGTTATCTGCTGTAAATTGATCAGTGGATATAGTGTTTGTAGTAAATTTTAAAGGGTCGCTCAAACTGTTATCACAAGTTGATTGCAAGTAAAAATCATAAGGGGTATTAGCCTGAAGCTGATTTATTGAAAGATTGTTTATATCATTTGATATGCTTCCTGATGTTACTGCGGGATCGTTTAAAGGATCGTCATCTGCCAGTAGGATTAAATAATTATAACTGCCTATGTAGTTATCAACAGACGTCCAGGAAACATCAACTGATTGAGCTGATATGTTGTCCGAAGAAGAATTGTTTGGCGAGCTTATATTGCTGATATTGGTGCAATTTACATTTTC
>JAVLBJ010000057.1:0-15371 GCA_031581455.1 Psychroflexus sp.
ACATAGATTATTCAAAATTACTTACTTTTGCGCTTTTAGCTGAAAATCACATAAAATGAGTAAAAAATTTCCCGAATATCAAGGATTTGACCCTCAAAATGTAGCTGATGATATTGCTGAATTCTGGGAAAACGATTCTATTTTTGAAAAAAGCATCAAACGTAGAGAAGATGCAGACGAGTTTGTGTTTTTTGAAGGACCGCCGTCAGCTAACGGATTACCCGGCATTCATCATGTCATGGCGCGGGCGATTAAAGATATTTTTTGCCGTTATAAAACCCAAAAAGGCTATCAGGTAAAACGGAAAGCCGGCTGGGATACCCACGGCCTGCCTATAGAATTGGGCGTTGAAAAGGAGTTAGGCATCACTAAAGAAGACATAGGTGATAAAATATCTGTAGATGAATATAACAAAGCTTGTAAAAAAGCGGTTATGCGCTATACAGACGTCTGGAATGACCTTACAAAAAAAATGGGGTATTGGGTTGATATGGAAAGTCCTTACGTTACTTACACCTCAAAATACATGGAGAGCGTCTGGTGGCTATTAGCTCAGATATACAACAAAGGCTTGATTTACAAAGGTTATACCATTCAGCCTTACTCGCCTAAAGCCGGAACGGGTTTAAGTTCTCATGAGCTTAATCAACCCGGCACTTATCAGGAAGTTTCTGATACAACGGTAACCGCTCAATTTAAAGCTAAAAAATCAACTTTACCAGATCAACTAAAAGCTATTGAAGGAGATGTTTACTTTTTAGCCTGGACAACCACGCCCTGGACATTACCCAGTAATACAGCCCTTACCGTAGGTAAAAAAATTGATTACACCGCTATCAAAACTTATAATCAATACACCTTTGAACCTATTGTTGTGATTATAGCCGATGTACTGATTAAGCATCAATTTGGTAAAAACTTTTATCAGGTAGCTTCTGCCGATGAATTATCAAATTATGAGAAAGGGCAAAAGAAAATTCCTTACTTGCCTGTCACTTCGCTTAAAGGGGAAGATTTAGTAGAAAGCAAATATGAACAGCTTTTAGATTTTGCACAACCATACCAGCATTCTGAAAATGCGTTTAGGATCATTGCCGGCGATTTTGTTACCACTGATGATGGAACCGGAATAGTACACACTGCTCCAACATTTGGTGCTGATGATGCGGAAGTCGCTAAAAAAGCATCGCCGGAAATCCCGCCAATGCTAGTAAAAGATGAGCAAGGTGAATTAGTACCGCTGGTAGATCTTAAGGGGAAATTCAGACCGGAAATGGGCGACTTAGCCGGTAAATATGTTAAAAACGAATATTACAAAGAAGGTCAGGCGCCAGACAAATCTGTAGATGTAGAACTCGCTATCCGCCTTAAAGAAGAAAACAAGGCGTTTAAAGTAGAGAAATATCTACACACTTACCCGAACTGCTGGCGAACTGATAAGCCTATACTTTACTATCCTTTAGATTCCTGGTTCATCAAAGTGACTGACTATCGTGAGCGAATGGTAGAGCTTAACAACGAAATCAACTGGAAACCAAAGTCTACTGGCGAGAAAAGATTTGGCAACTGGCTGGCAGATGCTAATGACTGGAACCTTTCCAGGTCGCGTTATTGGGGAATTCCTTTACCTATTTGGCGTACAGAAGATGGTAAGCAAGAAAAAATTATAGATTCTATCGCTACTTTAAAAAAAGAAGTACAAAAATCAGTAGATGCCGGGTTGATGGATGAAAATCCTTTAGCTGATTTTGAAGCAGATGACATGTCAGCTGCTAATTATGAGCAAGTAGACCTGCATAAAAACTATGTTGATCAGTTGATTTTGACATCTGATGACGGGCAGCCAATGCATAGAGAAAGCGACTTGATAGATGTATGGTTTGATTCCGGCTCTATGCCTTACGCTCAGTGGCATTACCCGTTTGAAGAGCCTAAAAGTCCTATGCAAGCAGATTTTATAGCAGAAGGTGTAGATCAAACGCGCGGCTGGTTTTATACCTTACATGCTATCGCTACCTTAGTCTTTGACAGGCCGGCTTATAAAAACGTGGTCTCTAACGGATTAGTCTTAGATAAAAACGGTCAAAAAATGTCTAAACGATTAGGCAATGCCGTAGATCCTTTTAAAACGATAAAAGATTACGGGCCGGATGTTACGCGCTGGTACATGATTAACAATGCTAACCCTTGGGATAATCTTAAGTTTGATTTAAACGGTTTAGGTGAAGTGAAGCGTAAATTTTTTGGCACCCTTTACAACACCTATTCCTTTTTTGCTCTGTATGCTAATATAGATGGTTTTGCCTATGAAGAATATGATATAGACTTTAAGAAAAGACCTGAAATAGATAGATGGATATTATCTGAATTAAACACCCTGATCAAGGAGGTAGACAAATATTATGCTGATTATGAACCGACCAAAGCATCAAGGTTAATCGCTGATTTTGTCCTTGAAAATTTAAGCAACTGGTATGTCAGGTTGAGTAGAAGACGGTTTTGGAAAGGTGATTATAAAGAAGATAAAATATCTGCTTATCAAACCTTGTTTACCTGCTTAAAAACAGTGGCTCAGCTCATGGCGCCCATAGCTCCTTTTTATGCTGATCGTTTATTTAAAGATTTGAGCCAGGCTATAAAAAACAACAGAGAAGAAAGCGTGCATTTAGCATTATTCCCAAATTTTAATGATGATCAAATCGATCATCGTTTAGAAGATAAAATGCATAAAGCGCAAATTATTTCTTCATTAGGGCTTTCATTAAGGAAAAAAGAAAAAATCAAAGTAAGGCAACCTTTAAACAAAATTCTTATTCCAGTATTAGACCGGGAGTTGCGAAATGAAATTGAAGAAGTGGCAAATTTGATTAAAAGTGAAATCAATGTCAAAAATATTGAGTTTATAGACGATACATCCGGCTTGCTCATCAAAGATATCAGACCTAATTTTAAAACTTTAGGGCCACGGTTTGGGAAATCTATGAAACAGGTCGTTCAGCAGATCAATAGTTTTGGTGATAATGAAATCAATCAACTGGAAAAAGGAAATGCCGTTAGTGTTTCAGTTGATCAGCAAGATATTAACATCACAAAAGATGATGTGGTTATCCAGTCGCAAGATATCGATGGCTGGAAGGTAGCCACTTCTGGCAATCTTACCGTAGCACTTGATATCAGTATAGATAAAAAGCTAGCTCAAGAAGGAATTGCACGGGAATTGGTGAACAGAATTCAAAACATCAGAAAAGAAAACGGTTTTGATGTAACAGATAAAGTAAAAATCAGGTTAAAAGAAGATGAAACTTTACATCAGGCAGTAAGTGAAAATTTAACCTACATTAAGAACGAGACCTTAGCTTCATCTCTTATATTTGCCGATCTAATAGAAGATGGTGTTGATGTTGATTTTGATGACATCAACACAACAATTGACATACAAAAACAAGTATAAAATGGCTACACAAGAACAAGTAAGATATTCGGACGAAGAACTTCAGGAGTTTAAAGAACTCATAGAAGATAAGATAGAAAAAGCCCAAAAGCAATTAGAATTATATGAAAATGCTTATAAAAACGGCAGTGCTAACGATACGGAGGATACAGCACCTACTTTCAAGTCTTTTGATGACGGTAGTAATACGTTGAGCAAAGAAGCAAATTCTCAACTGGCGATTCGTCAGGAAAAATTTATCAGAGACTTAAAAAACGCTTTGGTTCGTATAGAAAATAAAACCTATGGCGTGTGCCGTGTAACGGGTAAATTAATCAGAAAAGAAAGATTAAAACTGGTTCCTCATGCTACTTTAAGCATAGAAGCTAAGAATAAGCAGAAGTAATCACCAGTTTTTATACGGGTGATCCAGCAAGGCTAAATTGTAATATTTGGTTTTCCCCGTAATTTCACGACCCAGCCAGGTAGGTTTTGAAATCTCCTGTGTTTTACTATCAAGCTCTATTTCTGCTATAATTAGCCCTTTATTGTCACCTTTAAACACATCTACTTCATAACGATGCTGTTTAAAAAGCACCTCATAACGGGTTTTTTCGATCTTTTGATCGCAGAGTTGTAGCAATTCGCCTGCGTCATTTGCGGGAATAGGATACTCCCACTCTTTTCTAATCAGGCCTTGCTGATCTGAAATTCCTTTTATGGTGATCCAGGCTTTATTATTTTTTAATCGGATCCGCACGCTTTTAGCCGGATCTTTTTGTAAATAGGCTTGCTTTATATCATAGGCTTCAGTCGCTTCTTGCTTAAAATCTGTGTTTGTTACTAAAAACTTACGCTCTATTTCTACCATCTTAAAGTATGTTTAAAGTGCAATTTTAAGCAATTAGATATGATATAGATTTTTTTATCTTATCAAAAAGTCTATAAAATCAACAGAAAAGAAAGTATTTAATCAATAGCGTCAGGAAAAATTTACAGAATTGCTGTAATTTAAAACCATAGAAGGTAATCTGTCCTTTTAAAGCTCTGAATCTTATACCAAATCTCCCATAAAATAAGACAAATAAATAGTTTCTAATTGCCTTTCTCTTCGTTAAAAAAATGAAACGTAGCTTTGGCTATACTTAATTTTTTTGCCTTGATTAGGACAATTATAATTCAATTTCTTTTTATCTCATTTGATAGAATATTTGGTGTTACTTTTAAAGTCATTAATCTCTCTCATAACTAATAGTTTTGAATATCTAAACAAATCTGACATTTAATTATTGAAGTTTTTGTCTCATATCCAGTATCTAAAATCTTAGTGGGACACGACTAGTATTTTAATTGTTTTAGTTAGGGGATAATTGATACAGTTTCAAAAAATAGATTTATTTTTAAAGTATGGATTTTTATCCGCATATCAGAAAAATCATACATGTAGATATGGATGCATTTTATGCATCTGTAGAGCAACTTGATCAACCTGAATTGAAAGGCCTGCCTATTGCTGTTGGTGGCAGTTCGCAGCGTGGTGTGGTCGCTGCGGCAAGCTATGAAGCCAGGAAATATGGCGTAAAATCAGCCATGAGCAGCGTTATTGCTAAACGCAAATGTCCTGAGCTGATATTTGTAAAACCCCGTTTTGATAGATATAGAGAACTCTCTAGGCAAATTAGAGCCATTTTTTTCCAGTATACCGATTTGGTAGAACCACTGTCTCTGGACGAAGCCTATTTAGATGTTACTGAGAATAAAAAAGACCAGGAAAGCGCTACTTATTTAGCTCGGGATATTCGTCGTGATATTTTTCAAAAAACCGGACTTCATGCTTCAGCCGGTATATCAATAAATAAATTTTTAGCAAAGGTAGCTAGCGATATCAATAAACCTAACGGGCAAAAAACCATTCCTCCTAAAGCTGTTTTGCCATTTTTAGAGCAGCTCCCTGTAGAAGAATTTCATGGGATTGGTAAAAAAACAGCTGAAAAAATGTATCAGCATGGCATTTTTAAGGGATCGGATTTAAAACAAAAAAACATGGCGTTTTTATTGCAACATTTTGGGAAACGTGGCAATCACTACTATCAGGTGGTCCGGGGCATACATCTTAGCGATGTGGAAACTACGCGGATAAGAAAATCTGTAGGGGCAGAAAGAACCTTTTCTGACAACTTAATCGCTGAAAAAGACTTAATGCAGAAAATAGATTATATCGCTGAGGAAGTGGCGGATAGACTGAACAAAAACAAATTAAAAGGAAAGACCATAACTTTAAAAATCAAATACAGCGATTTTGTAATAAAAACAAGAAGCCTGACCTTAGGTGATTTTCTGAGTAGTAAAAACAAGATATTCAATTATGCCATTGCCCTTTTACGACAGGAAACTTTAGAAAAATCAGTTAGACTCTTAGGGATAACCATTTCAAACTTTAAAACTGAGGTTAAAGAAAAAAACGCTTATGTCTACCAGCAGTTAAAAATCCCATTTTAAAAAAAATTGTGTTTATTGCTTAAAATTAAGAATTGATAACAATCTCAAATTTGAAAACCGAACGAAATCAAAAAAAATTTGCTTATGCCTACCGGCAGTAAAGCATCCATTTTTAAAAATTAATAAATAAACGGTGTTATCATCCAAAACAAGTATTAAAATCTTAAAATAAAGCCACCTCATTTGATATTTTCACATTGGAATATGCTAATTTTGTGCAAATTCGATTATGTTATGAAAAAAGACCTCTATCAATCTCATGATTATTTTAATATAGATGATCTGTTAACAGAAGAACATCACATGATCCGTCAGGCGGCACGCGACTGGGTAAAAAGAGACATAAGTCCTATTATTGAAGAAGCAGCTCAAAAAGCAGAATTTCCAAAATCTATCATTAAAGGATTAGCTGAAATAGGGGCTTTTGGCCCTTATATTCCCGAGGAATATGGTGGCGCGGGATTAGATCAAATTTCTTATGGGTTAATCATGCAGGAAATTGAAAGAGGTGATTCTGGGGTGCGTTCTACCGCATCTGTTCAATCCTCGCTCGTGATGTTTCCTATCTATCAATACGGCACGGAAGCGCAAAGAAAAAAATTCCTACCCAAGTTGGCCACAGGTGAATATATGGGCGCTTTTGGATTAACTGAGCCTAATCACGGATCTAATCCCAGTGGGATGACGACCAATTTTAAAGATAAAGGTGATCATTATCTGCTCAATGGTGCAAAAATGTGGATATCAAATGCCCCTTTTGCTGATGTAGCCGTGGTTTGGGCAAAAAATGAAGAAGGTCGCGTTCATGGTATTTTAGTAGAAAGAGGTATGGAAGGGTTTTCTACCCCTGAAACCCATAACAAATGGTCTTTACGCGCATCTGCTACCGGCGAGTTGATTTTTGAGGATGTAAAAGTACCTAAAGAAAATTTACTACCGGGTAAATCAGGGCTTGGTGCACCGCTTAGCTGTCTGGACTCAGCCCGTTATGGTATCGCCTGGGGAACTATTGGCGCGGCTTTAGATTGTTATGATACCGCCTTACGCTATGCAAAAGAAAGAACCCAGTTTGATAAGCCTATTGCCGGTTTCCAATTACAACAAAAGAAATTGGCTGAAATGATCACGGAAATCACAAAAGCCCAACTTATGGCGTTCCGTTTAGGGCAGTTAAAAAACGAAGGTAAAGCCAGCTCAGCCCAAATTTCTATGGCTAAGCGTAATAATGTAGATATGGCATTAAAAGTAGCTCGTGAATCTAGACAAATATTAGGCGGTATGGGCATAACCGGAGATTACAGTATCATGCGACACATGATGAATTTAGAAAGTGTGGTGACCTATGAAGGAACACATGATATTCATTTGTTGATTACAGGTTTAGACATTACCGGCCTTTCTGCTTTTAAATAAGCTTTTGCTACAGCTGATAATTTCCTACTTTTACGTTTTTGAATAATCAAGCTTTGAAAACGATATATTTTGCCAGCGACCATCACCTGGGAGCGCCTACCCATGCTAATAGTGTTCAGCGTGAAAAAATCTTTATCAATTGGCTCGACCAGATAAGTGATGATGTAGACGAACTCTTCCTACTGGGCGATTTATTTGATTTCTGGTTTGAATACAAAGAAGTGGTGCCTAAAGGTTTTGTCAGGGTTTTGGGTAAATTGGCTGAAATAAGCGATAGCGGAATTCCTATTCATTTTTTTGTGGGTAATCATGACCTATGGATGAAAGACTACTTTCAAAAAGAATTAGGCATCAAAGTTTATCACCAACCTGAAATATTTGAGTTTGATCAAAAGAAGTTCTTTATCGGACACGGAGACGGATTAGGTCCAGGCGATAAAGGCTATAAACGGATGAAAAAGGTGTTTGTTCATCCATTGAGCAAATGGCTATTTCGCTGGCTGCATCCTGATTTCGGAGTGAGATTAGCCAGACATTTATCCGTTAAAAATAAATTGATTTCCGGTGAAGAAGATAAACATTTTTTAGGCAAAGAAAATGAATGGTTAGCGCAATACGCTTTACGAAAACACCAGCAAAACCCTTGTGATTATTACTTATTTGGTCATCGGCATTTACCTATGGAGATCGAGGTAGCTGATAATGCCTACTACTACAATCTAGGCGATTGGATAGCGCATTTCACTTATGGAAAATTCAAACAGGGACATTTTGAACTGATGCAATATCAGGAAAATAAAGAAGATATCGTAACTGAGCGCCACAAAGCCTAATTGTCTTTTTTAGGGTCTTGCTGGTCTTTTTTAGAATCTTTCTTTGATGATGATTCATCTATTTCACCTTCAGATGAAGCATCTTTGAATTCTTTAATGCCACTACCAAGACCGCGCATTAATTCAGGTATTTTTTTACCGCCAAATAGAAGCAGGACTACAACTCCAATCACAACCCATTGCCAAGGTCCCATCACCCAAATTACTGTTGCTAATTCCATAGAAATATATTATATCACAAAAGTAACAAATATTCACCAATTGATGACGATTTATAACAACTTTGATTTCTGGTATTAATGTATCTTTGTTGAGCAGAAATAATCTTCATGCAAAAAAAGAAAAAAAGAAAAGAGCGCATCCTCGAAAAACTTTTGCATCGCTACAGATTGGTCATATTAAACGATGATACATTTGAAGAGCGTATTTCCTTTAATATCAATAAATTAAACATTGCTTTAGTATTGATTTTTTCTTCTTTAATATTGGTTTCCCTAACATCTGTTTTAATAGCCTTTACGCCTTTAAGAGAATATGTGCCGGGCTACACCACCGCCTCCGTCAAAAATAAAGCTACAAAATTGGTTTACGAGGTTGATTCATTAGAAAATGAATTAGCACAAACCCAAAGTTATTTTAACGCTATACAAAATGTCCTAAACGGAAAAGTTGAAGCAAAGAGTTTTGAAAAAGACAGTCTGATAACAAGAGATACAGCGGTAGATAAAGATTTGGAAATTTCACCATCTAAGGCCGATTCTTTGTTAAGGCAGCAGGTGAAAAAGGAGGAAAAATATAATTTATTGCCGGAGGCCGTTTCTAATACAGATTACACCTTGTTTGCCCCAATTAAAGGGACTGTTTCCAGAGCTTTTGAAGCAGATGACAAGCACTTTGGTATTGATATTAATGCTAAAGAAGGCTCGCCGATCAAAGCGGTAAGAGATGGTTCTGTAGTTTTTTCAGAATGGACCATAGAAACGGGTTTTGTCATTATATTAGAACATCAATACGGACTCATATCTGTTTATAAACACAATGAGAGTTTATTAAAAAAACAAGGTGATTTGGTAAAAACCGGTGAAGTCATAGCAACCTTAGGAAATACAGGAGAATTAAGCAATGGCGCTCATTTACATTTTGAGCTATGGAGTGACGGATATCCTGTCAATCCGGAAGATTACATTAATTTTAATTAGGTTTTATATGTCTATTAAACAATTTGGGGCTAAAATTTTTGCTCAATATATTGTCAAAAAAACTAAAAAGTGGATTGAAAAGCCGGTTGATTCTCAGCATAGTGTTTTTAAAAATTTAATTGATAAAGGAAAACATACCCAATTTGGCAAAGATCATAAGCTTGCATCTATTCATAGTTTAGATGACTTTCAACAGAAAGTCCCGGTAAGAAATTATGAAGCCTTAAAAAATTATTTTGATCAGGTAGCCGCAGGAAAGCCTGATATTTTATGGCCCGGCAAACCGCTTTATCTGGCTAAAACCTCTGGCACTACTAGCGGTGCTAAATACATTCCGCTTACTAAAGATTCTATGCCTAATCATATTGAAGCCGCCAGGAATGCCATTTTACATTACCTTTACGAGACGGGCAACTACAAGATAGTTGATAAAAAAATGATTTTTCTGCAGGGAAGTCCCGTATTAGAAGAAAAAAACGGGATCAACTTTGGCAGATTGTCCGGCATTGTAGCTCATTTTGTGCCCTCATATCTGCAAAAAAACAGATTACCTTCCTGGGAAACCAATTGTATTGAAGATTGGGAAGATAAAGTAGATAAGATCACCGATGAAACCGAGCGCGAAGATATGGGCATTATCAGTGGTATTCCATCATGGGTGCAGACCTATTTTGAAAGACTTTATGAACGACATCAAAAAAAGATCGGTGAGCTGTTCCCTAATTTTGATCTGTTTATTTACGGCGGTGTCAATTACGAACCCTATCGCAATAAGTTTGAAAATTATATAGGTAAGTCTGTAGATAGCATTGAGCTCTTCCCGGCATCAGAAGGGTTTTTTGCTTATCAAGACCGGCAAGACGCTAACGGGATGTTGCTCTTGCTTGATGCCGGTATTTTCTACGAATTTATACCGGTAGATGATTATCTAAATGGCGACTGGAAAGCCATAGGCATAGAATACGTAGAAAAGGATGTTAACTATCTTTTGATTATCAGTTCTAATGCCGGTTTGTGGCGTTATAATATCGGAGATACCGTAAAATTTACAAGTTTAAAGCCCTATCGTGTCATTGTATCAGGCCGTATCAAACACTTTACATCAGCTTTTGGCGAGCATGTAATCGCATCAGAAGTAGAGAAAGCTATGAAACAAGCCTCAGATCAACATCAGGTTAGCGTTAATGAGTTTACTGTAGCGCCACAAATAGATCCACCATCAGGTTTACCCTACCACGAGTGGTTTATCGAGTTTTCAACACCACCAAAAGATCAAGATGCATTTGCGCAAACGCTTGATCAACTTATGCAACAACAAAATCCTTACTATAAAGACTTGGTAAGCGGTAAAATTTTAAGGCGGTTAGTGATTACATCAATTGCACAAGGCGGATTTCAGGCCTATATGAAATCAAAAGGAAAATTAGGCGGGCAAAACAAAGTAGCAAGATTAGCTAATGACCGTATTATTGCAAAAGCATTAGAAAAACATAAAAAAGTATAAGTATGGCAAATTTATGGGATACCGATAAAACCAGGGCGCGCGAAAGCACTAATGCGATAGAGCGTATCTACATTACTATGCGACATCTATTTATAAGAGGCTTTTATAAACCTATGGGCGTTTCCGGCAAAACCCTTAGAGAATCTTTACTTACGCTTAGACCGGAAATATATGGCACTATTGCAGAAGATAAGGTAGAACTTAACGGATTACTATATGTTGTTGAAAGGCTTCCCCGCGGGATAGAATCTTGTACCTACATCAACCTTACAAGTAATGAAGGTTATGCGCAGTCTCATTTCCAGCCGATAATTCCACCTAAACGACGAAGAAACTGCTACAGAATAGATGATGAGCAGATGAATATAGAGATTACTCGAGGCCGGTCTGAGATCTATGATATCCTAACGCATCTGACATTTATGTTTGTAGAGTCACATAAAATTATGAACAATGTTTTGGTGAACGATTCAGGTAACGTAACCCGCGACTGGCAAAAGCTAAAAGAAGCTGTAGACAAAACAGAACTCAACTCTAAAGAAAGAGATATTGCCATCACACATGTCGCTAACATATTAGGCAGAACATTTTCTGAAGTTGTAGCCGTATATCCACAATTTGCCACATCTCAAAATCCTGATCAATTTATTGAATTGATTTATAAATTAGGAAAGTTAGCTTTAAATGAAGAAGTTAAAAATGACAAACGCATTATCACTTTTAGTCCGGTACTAAGGGAGCGTTTAGGTCATCACATACACGGCGAGATATGGGCAAATAATATTAAAGATAAGCTGATAGCTCATGATATGTTTGAACGCGATATCCATATTATTAGTGCTAATATGCACAGCGTGATGAATACCATTTACGCAGCGCAGGTTTTCCCGGAAAGATGTCAGGAAAAAGGGTTACTTGCTGTTTATCAGCAGTTAGGGCAACGCAAAAATCAGTCAATGCGAGATAAGATTTCGGCTTTTGCTTTAAAAAATGGCATGACCTACATTAATGACCACAGTGGCACAAACATCGATGTGCAAATTTTTGATTTAAATAAAGTAGCCGGTTTAGATGATAACTTTAACGTATCATCAAAGGTTGATTATCCGGTGCTTATCGTGATGGATTATGCCTTTGGTGAACAAGCTTATGAAACGATGGAAGAACTCTTAAAGCCTTACGAAAAAGCTGATAAAAAACACTTTATGCCTGTAGATTCCATCTCTATTATGGGCAAAGCCGGTATATTAAAAGGCGTTAAGGGTGATATCATGATACCAAACGCCCATTTATTTGAAGGTACCGCAGACAATTATCCATTAAATAACCAATTGATTAAGTCAGACTTTGAAGGCTATGATCTGGATGTGTTATCAGGTGCAATGATGACAGTGCTGGGAACTTCTTTACAAAATAGAAATATCCTACATTTTTTCCATCATTCCAGCTGGAATGTCGTTGGATTAGAAATGGAAGGCGCGCATTATCAAAAAGCCATTCAAGCATCAGGAAAACTAAGAGGAAATATTAAGCCAAACGTAAAAGTAAGATATGCCTATTATGCCAGTGATAATCCGTTGCAAAGCGGTAGCACATTAGCATCTGGCGGACTGGGAGTTACCGGTGTAAAGCCAACATACCTCATCACAGAAAAAATTTTACAACAGATATTAAATTCCTAAATTTGAACGCTTAATTTTATCAATCTATGAAAAATATTCTTATAACCGGCGGTGCTGGTTTTATTGGTGCTAATTTTATCAATCACCTCATTAACGAAACTCATGATCATATAGTCAACTTAGATGCCCTTACTTATGCCGCTGATAAAGATAATATTGAACAAAAAGACAGCGACCAATATACATTTGTAGAAGGTGATATAAGAGATAAAGAATTTTTGATCAAATTATTTGACAAATATCAATTTGACCGTGTAATTCACTTTGCTGCTGAATCTCACGTAGATAATTCAATCGCTGATCCATCAGCTTTTATAGAAACCAACATTACAGGAACTTTCAATCTTCTACATACGGCTTATCAATTGTGGATGGAAAAGCCGTTTCAACTTAAAGATAAGTTTAAAAACGCCAGATTCCTTCATGTATCAACCGATGAAGTTTACGGCACTTTAGGACAAGAAGGATTATTCACGGAAGAGACACCTTATGCGCCCAATTCGCCTTATAGCGCATCAAAAGCATCATCAGATTTCATAGTGCGTAGCTACTTCCACACCTACGGTATGCCGGTAGTTACAACGAACTGCTCTAACAATTACGGCCCGTATCAACACGATGAAAAGCTCATTCCAGTCATCATCCGCAAAGCTTTATCTGGTAATGATATCCCTATTTATGGTGACGGGAAAAATATCCGAGATTGGCTATTTGTGAAAGATCATTGTCGTGGCATTCAACTCGCCGTTAGCCAGGGTAAATTAGGCGAAACTTATAATATAGGCGGCAAGAACGAGCGGGAAAATATCTACATCGCCCTCAAGATCTGTGAGATGCTGGACAAATGGAAACCTAGAAATGATGGGAATTCTTACAAGGAACAAATAACATTCGTAGAGGATCGTCACGGTCATGATTTTAGATATGCGATTGATGCTACAAAAATTGAAAACGAATTAGGCTGGAAAGCCAATGAAAACTTTGAGACCGGCATAGAAAAAACCGTTCGCTGGTATATAGATAAATACACTAAAAACTGATTCAATCGCTCAAAAAAAGTGGTTAAGGCAAAGGCTTTTTAAATTAAAATATGAAAATAATAGAACAACCTTTAAAAGATTGTTTTGTCCTGCAACCTCAAGTATTTAAAGATCATCGAGGTAGCTTTTTTGAATCTTTCAATAAGAACACCTTCGAGAAAGTCATTAACAAAAAAATGGATTTTGTCCAGGATAACCAATCCATATCAGCTTATGGCACGGTTCGCGGATTGCATATGCAAACCGGTAAGTATCGTCAGGCAAAGCTTATCAGAGTTGTAAAGGGAGAAATATACGATGTTTGTGTAGACCTTAGACAGGATTCGCCGGACTACGGGAAACATTTTGGTATAACATTGAACGCAAACAATAATTATCAAATGCTCATTCCACGTGGGTTTGCACACGGCTTTTCTGTTTTATCACAAACAGCCATCTGCGTTTATAAGTGTGATAATTTTTATGACAAAGCTTCTGAAGTAGGTTTTTATCATGGGGATGAACACTTAGGCATAGACTGGAAGATTCCAGAGAATGATAGAATTGTTTCTGAAAAAGATCAACTACAACCTTTATTAAAAGATACAGCCTTTTGGAAAGAATATTGGTAAGCGGCGCTAATGGTCAATTGGGTAAATGTCTGCAAAGGCAAGCCAGGAATCATAATGAATTTGAATTCCATTTTCTGACTTCTTCAGACTGGGATATTACTGATAATGAATCAACCCGAGCAGTTTTTGATCGGATCGAGCCTGATATTCTGATCAATTGTGCGGCTTATACCAATGTAGATGGCGCAGAAGATGAAAGGAAAAAAGCTTTTGCCATCAATGCAGATGCATTGCTAGGAATAGTCAATCAATGTAATCAGCATGATACTTTTCTTATACACATCTCTACAGATTACGTTTTTAATGGGAAAACTTCTAGTGCTTATAAAGAATCCGATGCCTGCGATCCCATTAACACTTATGGACAAAGCAAACGTCAAGGTGAACAAGTTATAGAACAAAATGCCCGTCATGCTGCTATTGTCAGGACATCCTGGTTGTATTCTGCCTTTGGTAAAAATTTCTTAACCTCTATGCTTGCTTTAGGAAAGCAAGGTGTTGATCTAAAAATCGTAAATAATCAATTTGGATCACCTACCAATGCGAATGACCTGGCAAACTTTTTATTAAAGTTGGCCAGGCAACCGGCTTCGGGGAATCAGTATTTTCACTTTTGTAATAGCGGGAAGACCAATTGGCACGACTTTGCCGATGCTATTTTTAAAGTGGCTGGAATAAGGGATCAGGTAACATTAGCTCCGACGGACCATTATCCCACAAAAGCAGAACGCCCGGAGAACAGCCTGCTGGACTGCACGAAAATTGCAGATCATCTTAAGGCCGATATTCCGCACTGGCGAGAAAGTTTAGCAAAGTGGTATGATAGAGATAAGAAAGATGCTTTGATTTAGAGATCAACAATTCATTTTCTGTCCGTAATACCCTAATTTTGCATTAAAAATTATTGAATCAACCCATATATATCAATGCCAAAGGAAGCCTATCCGCTTTAGGGAAGAACGCTGCTGAAGTTCTGGCCAGCTATAACCAACAAGTTAACACGCTTATGCTTGATGAGGCTACTCATTTGCCTGTCAGTCGGCTAAATCAAGCCGCCGACCAGAAGATACAGCAACTCAGACAAGAAGATCCGCGTTATAAAAAGTTAGACCGTAGCGTATTAATGGCCATGTATGCTGCTCGCCAATGTGTAACATCGG
>JAVLBJ010000058.1:0-15126 GCA_031581455.1 Psychroflexus sp.
ATTATGATACGGATGCTTATGGATGATCGTCAGGGCGCGATAGATCTGTTCGGTAAAGAACAAACGCACCATCTGATGATTAAAGGTCATTTTAGATAAACTGATCAAATGATCGGCGGAATGATAAACGGCATCTGAAAATCCATAAGCACCACCGATCACGAACCAGCAATCCCTGGTCAATTGCATTTGTTTTTGGAGTTGAAGTGCTAATCCTTTAGAAGATAACTGTTTTCCTTTCTCATCCAGTAGGAAGATGACATCGGTCTTAGGTATTTTCTCCAGTATCTTTTCGCCTTCCCTTTTTTTGACCTCGGTTGAAGATTGATTCTTACCTGCTTTATATTGAACTGTTAATTCTTCGAAAGGGACATATTTGTTGATTCGTTTCTTATAATCATCTATAAGCGATTTATAGGCAGTTTGTGATCTACCAACTGTTAATAAATGGAACTTCATAACGGAAAAAATTTAACTTTGTAATACTATTGATTTTTATAAGAATACAATGAACAAAAACACAAAAAGTGAGGTCCAAAAGATCATTGATAACGCCATAAAAGAAGACATCGGCGATGGCGACCATTCCTCATTAGCTTGTATCCCTGAGGATGCAAAGGGAAAAGCCCGTTTGATCATCAAAGAAGATGGCGTTCTGGCCGGTCTGGAAGTGGCCAAGCAGATCTTAGAGACCGTCGACCCTAAATTGGAAATAAAGGAATATCATAAAGATGGCGACATCCTAAAAAAAGGCGATATCGTTTTTGAGGTTCACGGAAATCAGCGTTCCATTTTAAAAGCGGAAAGATTAGTATTGAACACTTTACAGCGGATGTGTGCCATCGCGACCAATACCTGGAAGCTCAATGAAAAAATAGAAGATACATCCACGAAAATACTAGACACCCGAAAGACCACGCCCGGCATCCGGCTTTTAGAGAAAATGGCCGTAAGAATTGGCGGTGGCGTAAATCACCGATTTGGTCTATACGATATGATCATGCTCAAGGACAACCATATCGATTATGCCGGCAGCATATCCAATGCGATCAAGCACACGAAAGCCTATTTGGAAGAGCAGAAAAAAGACCTAAAGATCGTGGTAGAAGCGCGGAATCTGGATGAAGTGGATGAAATACTGGAAAATGAACCCGTGGAAAGGATACTTCTGGATAATTTCACACCAGAGAATACCAGAAAAGCCGTAAGCAGGATCAACGGAAAATGCGATACGGAATCCAGCGGTAATATATCGATAGATACGGCGAGTAATTATGCCCGTTGCGGCGTTGATTATATATCCAGCGGAGCATTGACCCATCATGTTGATAATATCGATATGAGCTTAAAAGCCTTTGACTGATTTATGATTTCAATAAAAAAATTAATTAGAAGGTTACTTTTAAAATGTCATAGAATAGATCTTCCTATACAAAATCTAACCCTTTATGATCTTTTAAAACTTTATGTGTTTGGCATTATTAACGGGAGGTTATCAACGCGTGCCGGCTCTATCGCATTTAGTTTTTTTCTGGCTATTTTTCCATTTCTGCTATTTATATTAAACCTGATTCCTTTTATCACTTTTATAGATGATTTTCAAGAAAAATTATTGGCTTTTATAGAAAAAGCGCTTCCACCGGGAACAGCACCTTTTTTTACACAGATATTTATGGATATTGCCCAAAATCAGCGTGCCGGCTTGCTTTCATTTGTTTTCTTGTTTTCTATTTTTCTGATGGCTAACGGGGTTAACTCAATTTTTACCGGTTTTGAATTTTCTTATCATACAAAAAATAATCGCAGTATAGTTAGACAGTATTTAGTGGCTGTAGGAGTTGCGATCATCATTGCATTTTTATTATTAACCGCGGTTGTTGCTACTATTGTAGCAACTTATTTTGCGAAAAATCTTAAAGATATCGGGATTTTAGCTGATAACTTTATCTGGATAGATATAGCAAATTTCATCGTCTTGATTATCGTATTAATCGTAGGCATTTCCATCCTATATTACTTTGGGACCAAAGAAGGTAAACAGACCAGATTCTTCTCAGTAGGTTCTATTTTTACAACCTTCATGATTATTTTAACAACTTATCTTTTCTCCCTTTATATAGAAAATTTTGCGAGTTATAACAAATTATACGGATCTATTGGGACATTGATAATTTTAATGGTGTATATTTGGTTAAATTCAAATATATTACTTTTAGGATTTGAATTGAATGGAACCATTTATCAACTTAAACAAAAAAAGCCATGAAAAATTATGTATTAGTATTAGCAGTATTACTATCGTTCCCGATGTATGCTCAAACGGAGGTCGCAGGTATTGAATTGCCTAGTTCTGTTCAGATAGAAACGGAAAAAGTAGACCTGAACGGTGCCGGAGTGAGGGAAAAGTTCTGGATAGACCTTTATGCCGGTGGATTATACCTGGCCGAGTCAACTGATGATGCGAACGAGGTCATCAAAGCTAAAAAACCGATGGGCATCAAGATACATATCGTGTCAAAATTGATCTCCAGCAGCAAGATGAAAGATGCCGTGGAAGATGGTTTTCAGAATTCAACGGATGAAAACACAGCACCACTACGAGATAAAATTGATAAATTCATCAGCTTTTTTGAAGACGAGATCGTTAAGAACGATGTTTTTGATATCTACTATCATCCGGATAGTGGCGTCAAGGTTTTTAAGAACAACGAGCTGAAGGGAACGATAAAAGGGAAATCCTTCAAGGAAGCTTTATTCGGCATTTGGTTTTGCGATGATCCAGCCGATGATGACCTGAAGGAAGCTATGTTAGGTAAAGGATAGATTAGTATGCGAAAATACAAGATGTTATTGATACTGCTGATGATCGGTAGTTTAGCTACGGAAGCTCAACAGATCACCGGCAAATGGAAAGTGATAGATGAGGACAGCGGCGAAGCTAAGTGCATCATTGATATCTTTAAGACCGATAACAACACCTTAAAAGGTGAGATCATTAAATTACTGGACAGCGATGCGCCTAAAGATGCGACCTGTATCAAATGTAAAGGGAAGTTCAAAGATGAACCGCTGGTAGGTCTGCCTATTCTAAGAGGCTTTACAAAAGAAAACGATAAATGGGTAGACGGAAAAATAACCGATCCTGAAAAAGGTAAGACCTATGACAGCAAGATCTGGGTAGATGAGGACGATCCCGATAAACTGAAAGTACGCGGTTACGTAAGCATTTTCTATAGAACGCAAACCTGGGAACGCGTAGAAGACTGATAATAGCCTATGGATCATTATGTGGATGTCATCATTCCTCTGGCATTAGATCAACTCTTTACCTATCATGTAGATGATGATGAGTTTAATCAAATTCAAATAGGCTGCCGGGTAGTTGTTCCATTTGGCAAAACCAAAGTCTACACCGGGATTATAGCTGCCACTCATCAACAACCTCCTATTCATTATAAAACCAAGCCTATAGAACAGGTTTTAGATGAAAAACCTCTTGTAACCCAAAACCAAATAAGCTTATGGAAATGGATGAGCGAATACTACCTGGTGCCTATTGGTTTAATATTAAAAACAGCAATACCTTCGAGTCTTTTACTGGAAAGTGAGACCAGCATTGCTCTGACGCAAAATGAAACCATAAACAAAAACGACTTATCTGATAATGAATTCCTGATAGTTGAAGCGCTGGAAAAGCAGTCAGAGATGCGTGTGAATGACGTAAAAGACATTCTTCAGAAAAAAACCGTTTTACCGGTATTATATCAATTGGTTAAAAAAGATATCGTTGATTTGAAACAGGCGCTTATTCATAAGTATCAGCCCAAATTGATAAAATATCTGATATTAAATCCTAAATATGAAAAGGATAAGGCATTAAATGAACTTCTGCAATCACTGGCATCAGCGGAAAAACAAAAACAGGTATTGATGTCTTACTTTCATTTAAAGCATAAACAGAAAAAGTTTCTACAACGAAAAGATTTAGCAGAAGCCGCAGAAGTAAGTCCATCAACAGTTAAAAATTTAATTGATAAAGCCATACTTGTTGAACATGAAATTCAGGAAGACCGTACTTTTAAAAACATTGAAGCAACCAATAAGAGTTTTGATTTGAGCAAAGCTCAGGAAACCGCTAAAAAATCAATTGACAACTATTTTCAGCAACAAAAACCCTGCTTATTGCACGGTGTCACATCATCAGGTAAAACTGAGATTTATATAAGACTGATAGATCAGGTATTAAAAAAAGGACAACAAGCCTTGTACTTAGTCCCTGAAATTGCGCTTACCACGCAATTGATCAGTAGATTAGAAGCTTATTTTGGCGATCAGGTTTTGATTTATCATAGTAAAAATCAGCCGTCCGTAAGTGTGGAAGTATATCAGCATATGTTAGATGCTTCAAAAGCTCAGGTGGTTATTGGGGTAAGATCGGCGATTTTTTTACCTTTTCAACAGTTAGGTTTAATCATAGTTGATGAGGCTCACGAAGCTAGTTTTAAACAGCAAGATCCTGCGCCTCGCTACAATGCGAGAGATGTAGCCTTATATATGAGTCACCTGCTTAAGTGTTCTATCTTATTAGGAACCGCAACGCCTTCTTTAGAAAGTTTGTATAATGTAAAAAACGGTAAGATTAGTTATGTAAGACTTGATCAAAGACACGGTAAGGTCAAACTGCCAAAAATAGAGATGATTGACCTGGCAAATGCCATGAAAACCAAGCAAATGAAAGGCCATTTTAGTCAATCATTGCTAAAAGAAATGAAGATCAAATTAGATAATGATCAACAAATATTGTTATTTCAAAACCGGCGAGGCCACTCTCCAATTTTAGAATGTCAAACCTGTGGATTTACGCCACAATGCCGCCAATGTGATGTTACACTTACCTATCATCAATTTGATTACTCCTTAAAATGTCATTATTGTGGTTATAAAATAGCCTTACAAAAGAATTGCCTGGCGTGTGGTAGTTCTAAAATCAGCATGAAAGGCTTTGGTACTGAACAAATTGAAGAAGAAATACAAGATTTGTTTCCTGATGCTAAAGTAGCGCGTATGGATAGAGATACAACAAACACTAAACGTGCTTACGAACGGATCATCGCAAGTTTTGAACGCCATGAAATAGATATTTTAGTAGGCACACAAATGGTAACTAAAGGTTTGGATTTTAGAAAATTAGCCTTGGTGGCTGTCATGAATGCTGATAGGCTGTTGCATTTTCCTGATTTTAGAGCTGAAGAAAAATGTTTTCAATTGCTCACCCAAGTAGCCGGAAGGTCTGGCAGGACTGATGAACGAGGTAAAGTGTTTATTCAAACATATCAACCTGAACATGAAATTTATCAACAGGTCATCATAGGCGATTTTAAGTCGTTTTACAAAAAGCAAATGCAGCAACGTCAGGATTATGCTTATCCACCTTATCATAAATTAGTGGAATTCACCTTGCAAAGTAGCGATTACAATAGATTAAACGAAGCTGCCGACTGGTTAGCGCAATACTTACGTCAAGGCTTTAAATCGCAGGTGTTAGGACCTGAGTTTCCAAGTGTTGCTCGAGTAAAGAACCGATATAGAAAACAAATATTGATTAAAATATATCAAAATCAATCACTTAAACACGCTAAAAGTTTGATTTCAAAAAGTTTAAATAAATTTGATCAAATTGCTCCTTATAGATCTATTCGTGTTAATGTAAATGTTGACCCCTATTAGTTAATTACATATTATCAATTTTTACTAATAAAAACATAATAATAATTAATATACTACACATTATTTATTTTTTAATTATTTTTGTTTTCTGTTTAAAATATGAGGTAATTTATGACAAAGCCGGAATTTGAATCTATACATGTGCCTTACGGTAGTTCTATTTTTTATGAAAGATTTTCACATCGTGAAGAAAATGCGAAACCTTACTGGCATTATCATCCGGAAATAGAGATTGTTTACGTAAATGGTGGCACAGGAAGACGTCAAATAGGTAGCCACATTTCTTATTATAGAAATGGCGATTTGATATTAATAGGCTCAAATTTACCACATTGTGGCTTAACCAACAGGTTGACCAATACGCGTTTAGAAACCATCATCCAGTTTCATCCTAATTTATTTCAGAACAATTTTTTCGAGCTGCCGGAAATGCAATCTGTCATTAAAATGTTAGAAAAAGCAAAGGGTGGCGTTGTTTTTCATGGAAATGATAAACGCGAAATAGGTCAAAAAATAGAATCTTTAAACGATGAATCTCACTTTAGGCGACTTTTAGGTTTACTTGAAATTTTTGATGATATGCAAAAAGCAGATGATTACACCCTGCTTAATGTAGATGAGTTTACTATGGAAACTTCGCCGCAGGATAACAATAAGCTCAATGTAATTTTCAATTTTGTCAAAGAACATTATACCCGATCTATAAAACTAGAAGAAGTTGCAGAAATAGCCGGAATGACTGTTCCGGCATTTTGCAGATATTTTAAAAAAATCACTAAAAAAACCTTTACTGCTTTTGTAAATGAATACCGTGTAGCCCATGCGGCTAAGCTTCTGCACGAAAAGCAAATAAGCATTTCTGAAGTTTGTTATGACAGCGGTTTTAATAATATTTCTCATTTTAATAGATTGTTTAAAGATTTCTTTGGTAAAACACCCTCTGTTTATAGAAACGAGCTTAAATATCTAGTGGCTTAAATAATAGATTTTACCAAAAGATTAAACTTATTTTAATAGATTTTGTCGATAGTAGTTCTATCTTTGTGATATGACTATAACTCAACTACATTATGTATTAGCTGTTGCAGAATTCAGAAACTTCACAAAAGCAGCTGAGAAAGTATTTGTTACGCAACCTACCTTAAGTATGCAAGTACAAAAATTTGAAGAGGAACTAGGCGTTAAAGTATTTGATCGTACAAAAAAACCTATTCATATTACAGAAGTAGGTCAAAAAATAGTTACGCAGGCTAAAAATATCGTTAATGAGAGTATCAGAATTAACGATATTATAGATCAACAAAAAGGTTTTATCGGAGGTGAATTTAAGCTAGGGATTATCCCAACGGTTATGCCGACACTACTCCCCATGTTTTTGAATAATTTCATCAATAAATATCCCAAGGTGAAATTGAGAATTGAAGAATATCATACGGCCGAAATTGTTGAACATTTAAGTGATGGTACTTTAGATGCAGCTATTGCAGCAACACCGTTAGAAGAAGATGATATTATAGAGAAACCGCTTTACTACGAACCTTTTGTAGGCTATATCCCTGATGACCACGAGTTAAGTCAATTACAATATCTTCAAAAAGACCTAATTGCTGATAAAAAAGTATTGTTATTAGAAGATGGTCATTGTTTTAAAAACAACATATTAAACCTTTGCAAATCTGATTTTTCCTTTAGTGAAGATAAATTTCAGCTAGAAAGTGGAAGTTTTGAAACATTGATTAAGTTAGCAGATGAAGGCTTAGGAATGACACTTTTACCTTATTTACACTCGCTTAATATCAATGAAAAAGCTAAAAAAAACATTATATCTTTTAACAAGCCTGAGCCAGCTAGAGAAGTTAGTTTAATTTACCACGACAGTGAACTTAAAATTCATATCATAGAGGCTTTAAAAGATCTTATCCTTAGTATTGTAGAAGGTGCTATTGCTTTTGAGGATGTTGAAATTATCAGCCCTGTAGAAAAAGAAAAGCAAAAAGAACCTAAAATTTCAATTGAGCAGTTAAGGTAAATTTAAAATAAAAGCCGATTGGTATTCAGCATTAAAATTTGATTTAGCCTCTTCTGCTCCTTCACGATTTTCAAATTTTCCGGCACAGACCTTAAACAAAGAATTGTTAAATAAAAGTATATATAATTTAGCTTTAAAATCTTTTTGATGGGCTTTAATATATTTAGATGCATTTTCTTTGTTAGAGAAACTAGCTATCTGCCATGTAAAGGAATTTGTAGTCTCACTATTTTCATTCATCACATTAATGTATTCTTTTTCTATTGACGGAGCATTATTATCTAGAGATGACAATAACTTTTCATAATCTATTTCATTTTGATAATCTGCCAATTGGACAAGTTCTAACTTGACTAACTCGCCGGATACAAGGTTTAATTGCTCAGCAACTGCACCCGGTACTTGTGCTACATATCCCACTAAAAAAGGACCGCGGTCTTTTACTTTTAGACTTATAGATTTTCCGTTTTTTGGGTTAGAAAGTCTAACCGTTGAGTTTATAGGCAGAGTCTCATGAGCCATCCAGGTATTGTCATTAGTAAAATTATCACCTGTAGCTAGAATTCTACTACTTTGCAGATTTTCATAAACATTAACTTTACCTTGTTGACTTTGAGCTAAAATCAACAAGGGTAATAAAAATAAAATAAGAAAATAGCAATATTTGATCATGACTTATCCAATGCTAAAATCTGCTCTGCCAGCTCTACTCCTATTCTGCTTTGTGCTTCAACGGTAGCACCACCTATATGCGGACTTAAGCTCAATTTAGGATTCATTAGTAATTTTACAGCAGGTGTAGGTTCGTTTTCAAAAACATCTAAAGCCGCATAACCTAATTTGTCTTCATCAAGGGCTTTAACCAATGCCTTCTCATCGATAATTCCACCACGTGCCGTATTGATAATCCCGGCATCTGGCTTCATTTTTTCTAATTCTGTTTTGCCAATGATGTATTCTTTCTGTGCCGGAACGTGCAAACTGATCACATCTGATTCTGTGATGACAGAATTAAAATCTGTGGTTTTTATGGTAAAATCAACTGACTGACCGTCAAAAAATTCCAATTGCACTTTTGCTTCATCGATAAATTTATCATAAGCAATAACTTTCATCCCTAAACCAATGGCTCTTTTAGCTAAGGCCTGACCTATTCTACCAAAACCAATGATACCAAAAGTTTTACCTGCAGCTTCTGTGCCTTTAGCATAAGACTTTTTAAGCTTTTTAAAATTTGACTCGCCTTCTAAAGGCATTTCGCGATTAGCGTTTTTAAGAAATCTAATACCTGAAAACATGTGACCAATAACCAAGTCTGCCACACTTTCTGATGAAGCAGCCGGTGTATTAATCACTTTCATTCCCTTAGATTCTGCATAATCTACATCAATATTATCTAATCCTACACCACCACGACCAATGATTTTTAAATCCTCTACCTGATCTATCAGTTCTTTTCTCACTTTTGTGGCACTTCTTACCAATAAAACGTGAATTTCATTTTCATTCATAAACTCAGCTAATTGATCTTGAGCTACGTTTTTTTGAATTACTGTATGGCCATTATCCTCTAAGAGATTTACTCCATCCTGAGATACACCGTCATTTGCTAATATATTCATATTGTTTTTTTTTAAGCTTTTGTTTCTAAATCATCCATTACTTCAACTAAGGTTTGTACGCTTTCTATGGGTAAGGCGTTGTACATAGAAGCGCGGTAACCGCCTACACTTCTGTGCCCGTTTAATCCGTTGATATCAGCATCAGCTAACATTTTTTCGAAAGTATCTTTTAATTCTGGTTTATTTAAGGTAAATGTAGCATTCATGGTAGAACGATCTTCTTTAGCTGCAAAGCCATCGAATAAAGGATTGATATCTATCTCTGAATACATCAATTTGGCTTTTTTCTCATTTTCTTCTTGAATAGCACTGATACCGCCCTTTTCTTTTAACCATCTCATGTTGAGCAAGGACACATAAATCGCATAAACCGGCGGCGTATTATAGGCACTTTTTTTCTTGATGTGGGTTTGATAATCAAGCATAGTAGGAATATCGCGGCTTACTTTGCCTAAAACATCTTCTTTTACCACAACCAGAGTTGTTCCGGCTGGTCCCATGTTTTTTTGAGCACCGGCGTATATCAAATCGAAATAAGAGAAGTCTATTTTTCTTGAAAAAATATCACTACTCATATCGCAAATAACCGGGATATCTGATTTTGGGAAATCCTTAATTTGCGTACCGAAAATGGTGTTATTTGTCGTGCAGTGAAAATAATCTGCATCACCTGGAATGCTGTAGTCTTTAGGAATAAAATTATAGTTTTTATCTGATGAAGAGGCCAGCACATCTACATCACCTAATAGTTGAGCTTCTTTAATCGCCTTGGCAGACCATGATCCGGTGTCTAGATAAGCACCCTTCTTTTCAAGCATGTTTAAAGCGCTCATATAAAATTGCAAGCTGGCGCCACCTTGTAAAAATAGTGCCTGATAACCTTTATTTTCAAGTCCTAAAAGTTCTAAAGCCAAAGCTCTGGCTTCTTCTAAAATATCAACAAAAGCCTTGCTTCTGTGAGATATTTCTAATATTGACAAGCCTGATTGATCTAAATCTAAAATGGCTTCTGACGCCTTACCAAATACGCTTTGTGGTAAAATACACGGACCTGCGCTAAAGTTATGCTTCTTCATGATTTTCTTGTTTTATAGTAGTCTGTAAAAAATTTAATGTATTAATGTTATCTGCATAATTCCATAATGCCGGAATCTGAGTTTCTCCAAACTTGACGTCGGCTAAATTAATATAGTCTTTATGACCTACGACACATTGAATATTATTTTTTTGTGAATTTAATTTATAAGTTAATTCCTCTTTAGATGTATAATATTCGTAATTCAAACAAGCGATGGGAGAACTAAAGCTATCGTCTTCTTTAAATAATATCATACCGTTATCTAAGAGTTTAACGTCACTCATCAAATATACGGCTTTGTTGTATTCATAATTGCTAGCATATTGATGATGATTGATTAAATTTTGATATTTAAGCAGTGCTTTAAATAGCCTGTCAAAATCAAAATCAGACTTAATATAAATCTTGGCTACATTTCTACAGCCCAGTCCAAAATACATCATGATATCATCGGCTAACAAATTGAGTTCATCATCAGATTCATCACCTGACAAAACAGCTACAGAGTTTCTGTTATGTCGGATAACGCTGGGATATTGCCTAAAATAGTATTCAAAATAACGCGACGTATTGTTACTACCGGTAGCTATCACCGCATCAAAATTTTTAAGTTGGTCTTCAGTAAATTCGATATGCTGATGCTCATCGTTTTTTAGTAAAAGCTGAGCAAAAACGGGTAAAAGTATTTGATCTTTTTTTGATTGTTTGATCAGAAGATTTTGACCTGAGATAAAAGCACAAATTAAATCATGTAGCCCTACCAGCGGAATATTACCAGCGGCCACTATACCTATTTTATGGGTAGGCTCATCCGGGAAATTATAATCGCTTAGCCATTTATCTATCTTTTCTTGCTGCAAGGCTTTTTGCCACGCATGTAGGGCATTACCCACAAAATCTTGTGTAAACCAGGGGTTTTTCTGCCCGGCTCGTTTAATCAGTTCGTTTAAAGCCTGAAACTTCTGTGATTCATTAGCATTTCCCGGCTGGTTACTCAAATACCTTTCTAAAAAATGACCTAAGTCAATTAGTGCTCTTTTCCTTTGCTTAAATTCCATTAAAGTTTGCTAAAACGGCTGTTGATGTTTAATTTTGACAAACTTACATAAAACGATAAAAATGGCTATTAAAATAACAGACGAATGTATAAATTGTGGCGCTTGCGAGCCTGAATGCCCCAACACAGCAATTTATGAAGGTGCTGATGATTGGCGTTATTCTGATGGTACCGATTTAGAAGGTGATGTAGTTTTACCTGATGGTCGAGAAGTTAATGCTGATGAAGCTAATGAACCTAAAGACGATGAAATTTTTTATATCGTAACCGATAAATGTACCGAATGTATGGGATTTCATGAAGAACCGCAATGTGCGGCTGTTTGCCCGGTAGATTGCTGCGTTCCGGATGAAGAAAATGAAGAAACGGAAGAAAAACTACTCAACAAACAATCCTTTATGCATAAGGAGGATTGAGTAAAATTTTTTTGTTCCTATAATTTATTATTTATAAAAAAAGCCACTCAAATGAGTGGCTTTTTTTTTCTAAAGTGTAAAGATTAAGCAGTTGCTGCTTTCTCGCCTTTATCAGATGCTGCTAATGCATAAATAACTAAACCGAAACCGATTTTGTTAACGGCATCACCAATGTTATAAACAACATCCATGAAACCGGCATCTACACCAAAATTGATTCCAAACAATCCACCTTCAGTTCCTAAAATGTAACCTACCGGGTAAATGGCCCAACCAACTAATACGAACCAGGCTAAAATATTATTAGCTTTTTTCACAGCACCGCCAGAATTGGCAGCAAGTTTAGCGATTTCACCAGCCCATACTAGGTATACAATGTAGAAATAAGCGATTCCTGAGATTAATCCCCAAATCCATTGCATAGTTGGTTTTCCAACAGCAATAGCTTCACCGAAGTAACCTGTGACTAACATGACTACAGATGCGAAGATTAATTTCCATAATGTACTTAATTTTCCACCTGCTTTCTTAGTGATCAAGTAAAATTCAACACACATTAGAGGTACTGTTAAAATCCAATCTACATAACGGAAGAACGTTGGAGATTCACCTGATGCTACAAAGTAATCTCTCATGTAATAGTAATGTACTGCTGCAATAAATGTAATCAAACCTGATACTAGAAGTGATGTTCGCCACTTTTCGGTAACGTTTCTCATCTCTAACCAGAAAAAGGCTGTTGCACCCATCATGGCCATAGAGCCGATAAAAAAAGTAAATGCGATGGCTTGATCAAGATTAAATGATCCACCAAAAACCTCAGCCGCATCTGCGATGATACCTTCTGTGGCACCGAGTAATGTAATTAAATAGTTCATAGCTTAAATTTTTTGAGTTGTTTAATCAAAAGTAACACATTATTAAACACGGAGATTTCCTTTTAACAAAATTTTTTGTGTAAATTTGAGGTTATGCGCAATTATCTACATTACATATTGGGGAGTTTTATATTAGGAATCACTTCTATCTTTTTATTAAACAATGAGTTACAAAATATTTTAGCCTTAATCGCTATTTTAAGTATAGGTTTAAATCATGGTGCTAATGATATTTCGATAATTCAAAAATTTAAAATTAAAAGCCCAGATGGATTCAATTTTAACAAATCAGTTATAATTTATTCTGCTGTGGTTGTTTTAACATTATTGCTTTTCTATCTGTTGCCGCAATTGGCGTTATGGTTATTTCTTATCGTAAGCGCTTATCATTTTGGGGAGCAACATTGGGCATCTACGATAAAAAAGATACATCCAATAATCAGTTTTCCTTTTTATACCATTTATGGTTTAGCTGTGCTTTTTCTGCTATTATACCTTAATGAAGCATTTGCTATTGAAATTATCCGTCAAATCAGCGCAAATGCTTTTTTTGATGATTATCTGCTATTAATTACCGAAATATGTTATATAGGTGTCTTATTAGGTGTCGTTCTGCTATCTCTTTATTTAAAACCTTTTGCGCAAAGAGTTCCGCTGGAATTGTTACAGCTTTTCACCTTATACATTATCTTTAAGTCAGGAAATCTTTTATTTGGTTTTGCCTTTTATTTTGTTATTTGGCATAGTTTATTTTCAGTAAAAGACCAGTTATTGTTTTTATACGGCAAGTTAAATAAGACAAATTTGCTCATTTATTTTAAAAAATCTGCCGTTTACTGGCTTATCTCTCTAATCGGGCTATTTGTTCTGGTTTATCTTCTCAATGATAAGCAATATTTCTATGCATTGATGTTTGCTTTTATCGCAGCCGTCACATTTCCACATGTTTTTGTGATCAGCAAGATGATGAATAGACAAAAGGACACTAATTCAGAAAAAAACAAATCTTAAAAGCAGATTATTTGTGATAGATGGTTTTCATCATCGCAAACTCGCGAATCCCCTGAGCAGCTAATTCCCTGCCATAACCTGAGTTTTTATAGCCGCCAAAAGGCAGTCTGGGATCACTTTTTACAAGTTCATTAATAAAGATAGCAGATTCTTCTAATTGGTTGATCAAACGCTTGATGCGGTTTTGATTATTTGTAAACAATGAAACCCCTAACGCATAATTAGATTGATTTACCTTTTGTATTATATCTTCTTCTGATCTGAAAGTCTCAATGCCCAGCAGTGGTCCAAATGTTTCTTCATGCATCACCTTCATATCATGATGACAATTTGTTAAGATGCTGGGCTCAAAGTAAGTTTGATTTTGATAACCTCCACAAATTAGCTTAGCTCCTTTCTCCACGGCATCATCCAGTTGATCTTTAAGCTGCTCAGCTAAGTCATTTCTGGCCATGACTGAAATATAGGTTGCATCATCAGCTGGATCTCCAGTAACTAATTGTTTTGTTTCATGTACTAACTTCTCTATAAAATTATCATAGATATCTTGATGAACGTAAAGTCTTTTGCCGGCAATGCAGCTTTGTCCGTTATTTTGAAAACGAGCAGCCACACAAGTGCGGACTGCTTCATCTATATCAGCATCATCAAAAACCACTAAAGCATTGCTTCCACCGAGTTCTAAAACTGATTTTTTAATGTGCTTCCCGGCTAAAGCTGCCACTTTACTGCCGGCCGTTGTGCTTCCTGTAAAGGTCACGGCTTTTACCACAGGGTGAGCTATAACTTTTTCTACCAAATTGACATTGATAAACAAATTTTGAAAAAGGTTTTCCGGCAGCCCTGCGTCTTTTAAAATTTGATGGATATTTATGGCCGACTGAAAAGTATTGCGCGCATGCTTAAGTAGCGTTGCATTACCGCACATGATGGCCGGGGCTAAAAAACGAAATACTTGCCATAACGGAAAATTCCAGGGCATAATAGCCAATATCACTCCATAAGGATTATACCGAACAAAGGAATTTGATGCATCTGTCGCTATAGGTTGATCTTTTAAAAATCGTTCGCCATTTGCTGCATAATAACGGCATACCCAGACACATTTCTCTACTTCAGCTTTTGCCTGACGAATTGGTTTACCCATTTCCTGCATCATGGTATCAGCTAAAAGATTTTTCTGACTAATCAACAGGTCTGCTATACGCAAAAGCAAGTTGGCACGATCATCGTAACTTGTTTCCCGCCATTCATAAAATGCTATTTCAGCATCAGTTATTTTTAAGGCTACATCAGCTTCATCTTCTA
>JAVLBJ010000059.1:0-15052 GCA_031581455.1 Psychroflexus sp.
GTGGCCAGAGCTTATAAAGCAGCCTGTACGCCGGACTTCTATGTGTTCAATGCCGATCTGGAGTTAGAATATCGCGGACAGTTGGATGATTCCCGACCTAAGAACGGCATCCCACTTTCCGGCAGGAGCTTACGTGAAGCCCTGGATGCCATCATGAACAATCGGGAAGTCTATAAAGACCAAAAACCCAGTATGGGTTGTAATATCAAATGGCGTAAGTACTGATAATAAAAATGAGCTAGATAATACATATCTAACTCATTAATTGATATAATCATTAAGTAATCTTATTCAAATTCTAAATAATATCTTAAATATACACAATGTAATTATTTCCATAAAAGATTAAAAGCTGAGATGCTTTCGCTCTTCTTCTGTAAAAAGTCTTGAGTCTATTTTAAACCTATATCCTTCCGGTATTTCTAGTGAAAAACTAGAGCCTCTTCCAGCAGTAACATCAACTGTTAAATGAGTGTGTTTCCAGTATTCATACTGTGCTTGATTCATATAGAAATCAACACCAGTTAGATTTCCTATATGTATATCGGAATCGTCCAGATAAAAATCATCTTTTGGCAATAACATAGGGGCAGAGCCATCACAGCAACCTCCGCTTTGATGAAAGATTACTTCTCCATGACGAATTTTTAAATCTTCAACAAGCTTTGAAGCTTTATCCGTTATATCCACTCTATTCACTTCCATAATATTGATCTTTAAAAGAAACCTAATTTATTCTTATCATACGAAATTAACATATTTTTGCTTTGTTGATAGTGATCTAGCATCATTAAGTGGTTTTCTCTACCGAAACCTGACATTTTATAACCGCCAAATGGAGCATGAGCAGGATAATCATGATAGCAGTTCACCCATACACGTCCTGCTTTTATGGCTCTTGGAACCTGGTAAAGTTGATGCCCATCTCTTGTCCATACACCAGCACCAAGGCCATAGAGTGTATCATTGGCAATTTCAATAGCTTCTGCTTCATCTTTAAATGTACAAACTGATACTACGGGACCAAAAATCTCTTCCTGAAAAACACGCATTTTATTGTGTCCTTTTAAAATAGTAGGCTGTACATAATAACCATCTTTATAATCACCATTAGCATGAAATTGTTCTCCTCCGGTTAATATCTCTGCTCCTTCTTCTTTACCTGTTTTAATATAGCTAAGTATCTTATCAAATTGATCAGCTGAAGCTTGGGCACCAAGTTGAGTATTCATATCATAGGGATCTCCCTGAACAATAGCCTCTGTTCTTTCTATAACTTTTTGTATGAATTTATCATAGATATCTTCCTGAATTAACATTCTAGAAGGACACGTACAAACCTCACCTTGATTAAGAGCGAACATCACAGCACCTTCTACACATTTATCTAAGAAGTCATCATCCTCGTCCATTACTGAATTAAAGAATATATTAGGCGATTTGCCTCCAAGTTCCATGGTTACAGGGTTCAGATTTTTGGACGCATATTGCATGATTAACTGACCTGTTGTAGTCTCTCCTGTAAATGCAACTTTATCTACCCTTGGGCTCGAAGCAAGAGGTTTTCCTACTTCAGGACCAAAGCCATGTATTATGTTTAATACACCTGCCGGTAATATGTCTTTTACTTTTTCAGCAAAAAGCGTGGCTGAACTTGGTGTCTGCTCAGCTGGTTTTAAGACGATGCAGTTTCCTGCTGCTAAGGCTGGTGCTACCTTCCATGTAAACATTAAAAGAGGGAAATTCCAGGGGATAATTTGTGCTACAACGCCTAATGGTTCTTTTATAATTAAAGAAACACTGTTTTCATTTAATTCTGATGCCGAGCCTTCTTGTGCTCTTATAGCTCCAGCAAAGTAACGAAAGTGATCTATAGCTAATGGGGTGTCTGCTAAAGTAGTCTCTCTTATGGGTTTACCATTATCATAAGTATCCATAGCGGCAAACTCTTCTAAGTTTTCTTCTAATGTATCTGCGATTTTATTCAATAAAATAGACCGCTCAGTTGCTGAGGTCTTGCTCCATTCGCTCTCTGCTGCCCTTGCAGCATTTATAGCAGCCTCCACATCCTCTTTGTTAGATCTGGGATATTTAGCGATTAATTTTCCGTCTGTTGGTGATGGGTTATCAAAATATTCACCACTTTTAGGAGGAACGAATTCACCTCCTATAAAGTTCCCATACTTTTCTTGAAATTTTGGTTTTGAATGACTCATAATTATTTTTTTTGATTTGTTAAATTTCCTTTATCATTTCATCAATTAATTTAATTATTCTACTTTTAAAAAGGATTATTCTATTAATATGATAAATAACAAACATGAGTTACCTTTTTCAATCATTTCAGCCAAGTAAAATTGAGACCTTAGTCGAAAACAAGAACGTTTACAGTTCAGAATTTTCTGAGCTATATGTATATGAGACTTTCCAAAAGGCTAAAAATGTATACTTACAATTTGACTTCCCTATTATAGCATCAATGCTTCAGGGTAAAAAGCATATGTATGTAGGAAGTAAACCAAGTTTCGACTTTATTCCAGGTGAGACCGTCACATTACCTTCAAATGAAAAAATGATTATTGATTTCCCTGAAGCTAAGATAGATGAACCAACCCGATGTCTTGCCTTGGGAATTGACATTAATAAGATCAAGAATACTACAGAACAATATATGGATATGATTGACATCAGAGATGATAATAAATTATCTGTTGATGTAAGTTTGAACCCCCAGCATCTTAAAAATAATGATCACATTAAGCATCTTATAAATAAATTGATGATTACCTTTATTCAAGACAATAAGTCAAAAAATGCTTTAATTGACATAATGATAAATGAGCTTATCATAAGGCTTCTTCAGACTAAGGCCAAACATATTATATTATCTGAGGGAAAAATGGATATAAATAAAAATCGGTTAGCTTACATTACAAAATATATAGAGGACAATATTACAGAAGACCTTAGTGTAGAATCACTTGCTAATAAAGCCTATATGAGCACTTCTAATTTTTACAGGAAGTTTAAAGATACATTTGGCGAAACGCCAATAGACTACCTAAACACCAAACGTATTGAAAAAGCTAAGCAATTATTAAGAATTACTAATGAACAAATTACTCATATTGCACATTTGTGCGGGTATAATAGCTCTTGTTATTTTACGAGGATATTTAAAAATAAAACCGGTATGACTCCAAACCAATATAGAAAAAAATTAGCCTTTTACTAAACAGCCCACATTTTTAGTTCTTCCAGGCTGATATATTCCAACACCTTTTCCGGGCAAGCTTCTAAGTTGAGATATAAAGGATATCCGGCACGCTTACTTTGCAACCAAACGCCAAGGCATATACACCACCAATCACCTTCTTTCAAACCTTTAAACTGCCATTCCGGCTTAGGGGTCATCAGATCATTTCCTCGTGCTTTGTTCCATTCCAGGAAACCTTGCGTGACTTGAGCGGCCATAATATGCAATCCAGGATCTTGTGTCGTGTAAGTACAATATCCATCTCTAAAGACGCCTGTCATCGGATCATAAGAACAGGATTTCAACTCACCTCCTAATACGTTCTTTGCCATTGTTATATATTTTTATCAAATTTAATATTATCCGAAGGAATCTATGGGCTATTAAGAATGAATTAGAAATACACCTCATCTAAAATTGATGACCTTGACCAATACTCTAATGTTCAAATGAAAAAGATGGATTTTGAACTTTCATTTCGATCATGAGTCTCAAGAGAAGAAATCTTTTATCTTTTTTTTACTTGATAAAGAATAAAAAGCTCAAGTACAAGTTCTTCCTGTACTTGAGCTTATTGGGATTATGGATAATACTTCCGTTGATGAGATGCATTATCTCATCAGGTGATCACGGGTTACGGATCCACTTCATCCTGCACTTTAGCTTTTATCTCTTCCACCACATCTGGGTCGAGTAGGGTAGACGTGTCTCCCAACTGATCAAACTCAAAGGAAGAGACCTTGCGCAATATCCTACGCATGATCTTCCCACTTCTGGTCTTCGGCAGGCCGGTCACAAAATGGATACGGTTCAATTTGGCGATAGGACCTATTTTACTCGATATCAGTTCATTGACCTCTTTTCTGAGATTGTCCTGGTTCCTACCCTCATCTTTAAGGATGATGAAACCGGCCAGCGCGTTACCTTTTACTTCATGCGGGAAACCTACGATCGCCGCTTCCGCTACTGCCGGATGCTCATCGATCGCATCTTCTATCGGAGCGGTTCCCAGATTATGACCGGATACGATGACCACGTCATCCACACGACCGGTGATCCTTAGGTAACCTACTTCATCCTTCAACGCGCCATCACCGGTAAAGTACATACCTGGGAATGTAGAGAAATAAGTGTTCACATAACGATCATGATCGCCGTAGACCGTCCTGGCAATACTTGGCCATGGACGTTTGATACATAATCTTCCACTTGTTGAATGTCCTTTCACTTCCTGACCATCACTGTCCATCAATACCGGTTCAATGCCCGGCAATGGTAAGGTGGCGTAAGTTGGCCGTATCGGTGTAACATAAGGGATTGGCGAGATCATGATACCGCCGGTTTCGGTTTGCCACCAGGTATCAACGATCGGACATTGCTTTTTACCGATGTTATCATGATACCAGTTCCAGGCTTCTTCGTTGATCGGTTCGCCAACCGTTCCCAGGACTTTTAATGAGGAAAGGTCATGCTTGTTCACAAAGTCCAGCGATTGTTTCGCTAAAGCTCTTATCGCGGTTGGCGCGGTGTAGAATTGGTTGATCCCATGTTTTTCCACGATGTCCCAGAAACGTCCCGCATCCGGATAAGTAGGAACGCCTTCGAACATCACGGTGGTTGCCGAATTGAGCAATGGACCGTAAACGATATAGCTATGTCCCGTGATCCATCCGATATCCGCCGTACACCAATACACGTCATCTTGTTCATATTGAAAGACATTATGGAAGGAAAATGCGGTATAGACCATATATCCGGCCGTAGTATGGACCATGCCTTTTGGTTTTCCGGTCGATCCCGATGTATATAAGATGAAAAGCGGATCTTCCGCATCCATCTCTTCCGGAGCACATTCTTTTTCAGCCGATCTTAGTTCATCAGCCAGCCACTTATCGCGTTGATCAACAAATCTTATCTTTTGATGGGTTCTTCTGGCAACAAGCACGGTTTCCACACATGGGGTATCTTTCAATGCTTCATCTGCGATATCTTTAAGCGGTGTGATCTTATCGCCACGGTAAGCACCATCTGAGGTGATCAGCATCTTGCATTCGGAATCGTTGATCCGCGAGGCAAGTGCAGTAGAGGAGAAGCCGGCAAAGACCACGGAATGGACGGCACCAATTCTCGCACATGCCAGAACGCTGATGGTCAATTCCGGGATCATCGGCAAGTAAATGCAAACGCGATCGCCTTTTTTGACTCCATTGGACTTGAGCACATTGGCCATCTGATTGACGCGTTCGTAAAGCTCCTGATAGGTGATGTGCTGACTTTCTTCCTTAGGTTCATTTGGTTCCCATAGGATTGCGGTCTTATCCGCATGTTTGGCTAAATGCCGATCGATGCAGTTTTCCGTGATATTGAGCTTTGCCCCTTCAAACCATTTGATATCGATCTTCTCCCGATCAAAGCTCGATACTTTGTCCCATTTCTTCCGCCAGGTGAAATTACGTTCAGCAATGGTATGCCAGAAATTATCCGGTTCGTTCTGTGCGATGCGATAGACGTCCATATACTTGGCCAGGGAGTCTATACTGTAATAAGTATCTGTCAGGGCGCGCAGTGATTTAACTATGGTTTCCTTGTCTTTTGCGAAAACACCGACTTTAGCATTTTCCAGGTCTTCAACGATATCGGTAATAACCAGCGGATCTTCTATAGTAGACGGAATACTGTATTCATTACCGTTGATGATTCGGCGTAAGGTTCTTCTGAGGATCTTTCCACTTCTAGTCTTAGGCAGTTGTTTGACAACTACCACTCTTTTAAGCGAAGCAACTGCACCTACTTTTTCTCTAACTTGTTGAATGATCTCAGATTCTAATTTAAAATGTTCAAAGCTTTCTTCCCCTGTTTTTGGTACGACGATCGCTAATGGAAGTTGACCTTTTAGGTCATCGTTCATGCCTACCACAGCACATTCAGCGACCACATCATGAGCGGCAACGACTTCTTCCAGCGCTGCTGTGGATAATCGATGCCCGGATACATTGATGACATCATCAATTCTGCCGGTGATAAAAACATTATCGTTCTCATCCTTATAACCACCGTCACCGGAAAAATAATAGCCCGGGAATTTGTTGAGATAGCCGGCACGATAGCGCTCAATAGAACCCCATAAACCACTCATGAACCCTGGAGGAAGCGGTAATTTAATGGTCACATAACCTTCCTGATGATCTTCTACTTCATTGCCGTCTTCATTTAAGATCACAATATGATATCCCGGAACCGCTTTACCAGCTGAACCTACCGGTTGCTCAAAATGATCATAGCCCATAAAGTTAGATACGATCGGCCAGCCGGACTCTGTCTGCCACCAGTGGTCGATGACCGGAATTTGCAAGTTTTCCTTTGCCCAGTTAAGTGTATTCTCATCACATCGTTCTCCGGCCAGGAATTGATAACGTAAGGAACTGATATCATGTTCTTTGATCAGCTTACCATCCGGGTCTTCGCGTTTGATTGCTCTAAAAGCCGTGGGTGCGGTAAACATCACATTGACCTGATGGTCCTGGATCACACGCCAGAAAGAGCCGGCATCCGGAGTTTTTACAGGTTTCCCTTCATAAATAATGGTCGTATTCCTATTGATCATCGGTGCATAAATGATATAACTATGCCCTACGACCCAACCTACATCTGAAGCTGCCCAAAATGTTTCGCCGGGTTTGATCCCGTAGATGGCGTTCATGGAATACTGAAGTGCCGTAGCATAACCACCCGTATCCCGGACGACGCCTTTAGGACTTCCCGTAGTTCCAGAGGTATAAAGCACATAAAGCGGATGGTCAGAAGCTAAAGCTACATAATCAACTGGCTTTGATCTTTCAACGAGTTCGTCATAATCTACATCAATGGCTTTCTTAGGATTCTTAGCGCCTAATTTCCTGTTGTGAATAATGACATTTTCGGGCTGATGATCGGCGATCTCCAGCGCTTCGTCCACCATGGGCTTATAAGGAATGATACGATCTACTTCAATGCCGCTTGTCGCAGTAAGTAAGGCTTTGGGTTTAGCATCATCAATACGCATTGCCAGTTCATTAGGCGCAAAACCTCCAAAGACTACGGAATGTATAGCTCCAATGCGTGCACAGGCTAACATACTGAACAAGGCATGCGGGATCATCGGCATATAGACCACGACGGTATCTCCTTTTTTAACGTTAAGCGATTCTAATCCGCCGGCTAGTTTTGAAACTTCCTTCTGAACGTCTTTGTAGGTATATTTGATGACCTTTTGGCGAACGGCAGAATCATAGACCAGGGCCACATCATCACCATGACCGGCTTCTACATGCTGATCCACACATAAGTAGCTCATGTTCGTTTCACCATCGGGAAACCAATGAAAAAGACCATCATCGGTTTGTTCTACGGCCTTTTTAGGTTTTTTAAGCCATTTTAATTGACCGGCTTGCTCTAACCAGAATCCATCCGGGTTGTTTACGCTTTTTTGATATTCTTCATGATAATTCATAATACTTCATTTTAATTTTTACAATACTCGGTTATTTGTTCTATTAATTTCCTGGTAGAAAAAGGTTTGGTCAAATATTCTACTGCGCCGGCTTGCAGTCCTTTTTCTATATCTTCCGGCTTGTTCTTGGCACTTAGAAAGATCGTTTTGATATTCTGGGTCGCGGTATTGCTCTTGATCTTCTCCATCACTTCAAAACCGTCCATTTTAGGCATCATGATGTCGAGCACCATCAAACAGGGTTGCTGCTCATGACAGATATCTATCGCTTCCTTACCGCTTAAGGCAATGAAGACATCAAAACCTTTCTTTTTCAAGGCATATTCCAGTGCCATCACGATATTAGGTTCATCATCAACCAGTAGTATCTTTGCCATTCATATTATATTTAGGGAGTTCTACAATAAATTTTGCACCATGCTTATAATCGCTATCAAGCCGAATATTGCCATCATGGAGTTTGATGATCTGACGACATATCGCTAACCCAAAGCCGCTTCCCTCTTCCTTTTTAAGCGATTGAGCTGCCGATTGATAGAATTTATCAAAAATATAGGGCTGATCTTCTTTAGGTACACCTTTACCATTATCAGAAAAGGAGATCTGCCATTTCTCTTTATCCGATCTTATCGCTATCTGAATCTCCCCTTCTTTTTCAGGAGAGAATTTCAACGCATTGGATAAGAGATTGGTGAATACCTGCAACATCTTATCATGATCGAACTTTGTTATAGCTTGATCATTATCGGCTGAAACAGAAATGCTCACCGATCTTTTATCGGCAAGCGCCTTAAAGCTACTTACTGCTTCATCTATAGCTCTACATAAATTCTGATCAGCCAATTCTAGTTTTCGTCTACCGGAAGCCAATTTCTCCAGGTCCAGGATGTCATTGATCAAATTGGCGATGCGTTGCGTATCAAAGATGATGTTCTTCAGGAACTGTTCTTTGACCTCATCCGGCATATCATCGTCATCCTGAAGCACTTCACTGCTCGCTTGAATTGAGGTGATCGGTGTTTTGAGCTCGTGCGCGACAGCATTTAAAAAATCATCTTTTTGTTTATCTTGTTGTTTTAATTCCGCATTCGCATCTTTTAGTTGTGCGGTCAACTGGATAAGTTCCTGCGATTGTTGGGTCAACTGCTTATTGTTCGCCAGAGCTTCTTTGTTCTCTTCCAGGATCTTAAGCACTTCCACCAGCGTAACCGGTTTTTCTTTGACCACATTACCTATGAGGATCTTTGCGGATGCGCTTCCTACCGCTCCAGTTAGCAATTTCTCTGAAAAGTTGATGAATCGGGCATCGGCTACTAGTTCTTTATCCTTTAGGTAGTATCGTTTGCTAAAAACACGTAAAGCTTTCCTGGCGCGCTGTTTCCCAATGAATCTTTCCCATATATTTAAAATATCGTCTATGTTTGCTTCGCCTTTCCAAACGAAAGCATCTTCTTTCATGGGGATCGCATTGGTGGAATTGGCAAATACTTCGCCATAATTACGTTCTCTATAATTCCCTTTCCTGATTAATGAAAAAACCGCAAAGCCAAAACTATTGATTAATATGCTCCAGAAAAATGTACCATTGACCGGATTGAGAAAACCAAAGTTGATCAACGCGCTCATTTGTAGATATTGATCTGAAGAATCGGTCTGATAAATACTGTGATCAAAGAAGGGAAGCAAATAATTGAAAACGACCACAATTAATCCGGCGATCATCCCCACTTTGGCACCAAGTGCTGATCCGCGGTTCCAGAACAGTCCGATAAAGAATGATGGTGCTAACTGCGCAATGAGCAAAAACGAAACCAGACCTATGGAAAATAGTGAGGTTTGTGGATCGACATAGGCATATAAAATATAAGCCACTGCGATCAATCCAAATATGGAGAATCTCCTGATGTTCTTGATCAACTGCTGATTTCTGCCATGCTGATTCTTTTGAAAGACATTGATAAAACCATAGGGAATGATCAAATTATTGCTCAGCATCGTTGATAAAGCCAGTGTTGATACGACCACCATTGATATCACCGCTGAAAAACCACCCAGAAACACCAATATGCTGAGGAAACTATTGCCATTTTCAAGTGGCAGTAATATTGAATAATAATCAGCATTAACTTCTTGCCCTAAACTTAAAATACCCGCATAAGCGATAAAGATGACAAAAACATTGAACAACAAGAGATATAGCGGGAACAGCCAAATGGCATTGTGCAATTGTGCTTTGTTTTGATATTCTACGACACCTGACTGAAATTGACGAGGTAATAAGAAAACAGCCACAAAAGAAAGCGCCAGCGTAAAATACCAATTGATACCTGCTTCAAGACCGTTAAGCGTGGTCAATGCTTTAAAATTGCCTTTTTCCTGCATAGCGCTTACAATTGATCCAGGGCTATCAAATAAATAAAAAGACACATAAACTCCTACGATAAGAAAAATGGCCAGTTTTATCACCGATTCTACGGAAACGGCAAAGAACAAGCCTCTTTTTTGCTGAGAGGCATCATAGCGTAAGGTTCCATAGAAAGCCGCAAAAACCGCCAAAAGCAAAGCGATGTAGAACGTGGCATCCGTCAGGAGATATTCACCCATGATGGCATTATCCGAGGGCGTGGTAATGAGCTTGAAGCTTTCGGATATCGCTTTGAGCTGTAAGGCGATATAGGGAATGATACTTAAAGCACAAATGACCGTCACCCAGGCACCTACGGACCGATTGTTGCCATAACGCAGGGAAATAAAATCCGCAATGCTCGATACGTTATAAACCTTTGATAAGCGAATGATCTTGCGCAACAAATAGATCCACAAAGGTGAGGCGATGACCGGTCCCAGATAGATGGTCAGAAAATCCACGCCGTTTCGAACGGCAACGCCAACACTCCCGTAGTAGGTCCAGGCTGAGCAATAAACCGCTAATGATAACGCATAAGCATAAGGCGAATTAACCACCTTAGCGCGTTTGTTCTTTTCTGCCCAAAAGGCGATGTAGAACAAAAAGCCCAAATACAGCAAAATGATCAATAGGATGATGCTCTTATCTATCATAGCGTTTGATTATATAAAAAGCAATTCCGGTAGCTAGCAGCCATGAGATGAAAATACTGAAATAGAAAAAGGGAAACCCCCAGATGATGCTGTCCTGATCGAACAGCATCAATATGGGGATGTTCCATAGAAACATCAAACTAACAGACAAAACGATCAATTTCTGTTGATGTCTTTTTTTCATAGCATTTCATTAATGGGTTGCTTCACCGGCGCCGCTAGGTATTCTTATGTTTTCCACGATCTCCTGAACATCTACCGGCGGATTAGGAGTAAATTTACTAATTACTATCGAAACAATAAAGTTGACTACCATCGCGACGGCACCAAAACCTTCTGGTGATATGCCAAACCACCAGTCTTCTGGAGTTCCGCCGCCAAAAAGATCGAACTTGAACTTTAGCATATAGAAAAGCATCAGGGAAACACCGATGACCATTCCGGCTACAGCACCTTCCTTGTTCATTTTCTTATAGAATATGCCCAATATGATCGCCGGGAAGAATGAAGACGCAGCTAGACCAAAAGCCAACGCCACTACGGCCGCGACGAATCCTGGTGGATTTATACCAAAGTATCCTGCGGCAACAACTGCAAAAACAGATGCTATACGAGCAGCGATCAATTCACCTTTATCTGTGATCTTAGGATAGATCATCTTTTTGATCAGATCATGAGATACAGAGGATGAGATCACTAAAAGCAATCCGGCTGCGGTTGATAGAGCGGCTGCTAAACAACCGGCCGCAACCAGGGCGATGACCCAATTCGGCAGATCGGCGATCTCCGGGTTGGCTAAGACCATTATATCGCGGTCTACATAAAGTTCGTTCTTATTATCCGTTGGATTTGTAACGATCCTTTCACCGCTTTGCCCTTTAGCTCCATCTTTAAATTCAGGATTATCCAACAGTGCCGGACCGCCTTGTTTAGCTTCTCCCAGGTACTGGATCTTGCCATCTAAATTTTTATCTGACCAGGCTAGTAAACCCAGGTCTTCCCAGGTATGGAACCATTCCGGGACGTCCTCGTATTCTCTTTCATTGACCGTTTGCATCAAGTTCAATTTACCAAAAGAAGCCACAGCCGGCGCAGTGATATAGAGAATTCCGATAAAAAGTAGGGCAAATCCAGCGGATTTCCGCGCACCCTTAACTTTTTTCACCGTAAAAAATCTGACGATCACATGTGGTAAACCAGCGGTCCCTACCATCAAAGCTAATGTAATGGCAAAAACATCGATCAGGTCCTTGGATCCTTCCGTGTAGGCATTGAAACCTAGTTCCTGACTAAGGCCGTCCAATTTATCCAACATATAAGTATCCGGTTGACTGGACAATGTATCGCCCATTCCCAGCATAGGTATCGGGTTACCGGTCATTTGGAAGGAAATGAATATGGCCGGCACTAAAAATGCAAAGATCAATACGCAATATTGCGCTACTTGTGTATAGGTGATGCCTTTCATACCACCCAGCACCGCATAGAACAAAACGATGATCATTCCGATGACCACACCTGTGTTGATCTCTACTTCCAGAAATCTGGAAAAGACCACACCAACACCACGCATTTGCCCGGCGATATAGGTGAATGATACGATCAGCGCACAGATGACCGCTACCGATCTTGCCGCTTTTGAATAATATCTATCTCCGATAAAATCTGGAACAGTAAATTTTCCAAATTTTCTAAGATAAGGTGCTAAAAGCAAAGCTAATAGGACATACCCGCCGGTCCAACCCATCAGGAAGACCGAACCGTCATATCCCATGAACGAGATGATTCCGGCCATGGATATGAAAGAAGCCGCTGACATCCAGTCAGCCGCGGTGGCCATACCATTGGCTAAAGGAGATACACCACCACCGGCGACATAGAATTCCTTCGTTGATCCGGCGCGACTCCATATCGCTATTCCGATGTAAATGGCAAATGAAATGCTAACAAAAATATAAGTAAGTATTTGAGAATCCATAATTTATTATTTATCGTATCCGTATTTTTTATCTAATTTGTTCATCAGTCTTACGTAAACAAAAATGAGTATGATGAATACGTAGATCGCGCCTTGTTGGGCAAACCAAAAACCAAGTTTAAAACCACCCAGTTTAAATTGGTTCAACCAATCCTTGAACAGAATACCTGCTCCATAAGATACCAGGAACCATATCGGTAATAGGATAACCAGGTATTTTAAGTTCTCTCGCCAGTACTTGGTGGCGTGTTTTTGTTTTTCTGAAGTGTTCTTTTCCATAGTTGTTTATTTTTATAGGTATATCATAGCCTGAAGGCTGACTATTTCTTGTTTGAGATCACCAAAAGAATCTGATTTAAATTCCAATGTAAGTTTTGAACTATGCCCGCTGAAATAAGCATTGATCCCGGCACCAAAAACATTTCTATTATCATCAGCGGCATCGAATTGATGGGTCGCATAGGAGACATAAGGTTGAAAACGCAGATTGTCATTATCACTGGCAAAAGCATAACCTACATGGCCATAGGTCATCGAACCGGTGCCATAAGGGCCAAAAAGATAGTTCTCTCCATAATCGTTCTGCTGGTGGACGGCATAAGCGGTCAAGGCCGCATTCCGGTCTCCTATTGGCGTGTCATAGAACGCATCAATAGCGTAAAGTAAGACATCTTCACCCGCTAGTTCACTTTGTTGTTGAACAACGGAACCATTTGGATGGGCAAAAAAGCCGGTACCCAATGTGAGAACTTTCTTTCCACCGAGGTAACTTCCTACTTTATAGGGTAAATAGTTCGATTCCTTATCAAACAGATGATAGGTAAAATAGCCGGCGTAATTATACAATGATTCAGCAGAGCCTAAGTTGTTCAATCCATTATAAGTGGCTTGTCCTTGCATAGGCGTTCTGTCATCCAGGCTGTTGGCAATAGCATTGTTGATCGCCACCTGATACTGGAACTTGCCTAAAGTCCCTTTGGCAAAAACCCCTAAATGTCGGGCAAATTGGTCGCTCAAGCCTAAGGTGGCCCAGGATGAGCGATTGTTGTCCAGCGTCATCATGTTCAGTGTAGATTGATTGTTCAATCTTGAGATACCATTGAAATAATGCAAACCGCCACCCAGTGATAGTTTTTCACTCAAATTGTACTGTACCCAGGCATCGTGTAGGAAGACCTGAGACCCATCACCGGTACCAACGGGGTCCATATTTTGAGCGCTCATATTGTTCAATCCGATATGAGATACGATGAGGAAATCATCCGTTATCTGTCCTACTAATAGTAATCTGGCCCTTCTGAGTAAGAAATTAGTATTGCTTACATCATCTGGTGTATCATCACTATAGTTGAATTGTGATTGCGCCCATGAAATGATCCTTAAGAATTTATCCGGCTGATCCTCATCAAAAGTTACCTTAAAACCACCGTTATAATCCGGCGATCCCTGAGCATTAGCTTCTTGATGCATCAACCCAATTAAGAGAAGAAGTAAAAAGTATTTGTACATAGCTTGATTTTTTTGTGCTCAATATGAGCGATTTCACTCATCAAAATTGTTATAAAAGCTATGTTAAAAAAAATTAAGTATAGTTTTGTGTAAACTATATAGTTTTATTGAAGTAACTTAGGCACTCGTTTCTTATGCCTTAAAGGGACAGAACTCTTTCATTGATTGATGATCGGTTTTTTCCTAGGTAACTTAAATCCTTAATATATTCACCACAGATAAGCAGAGACCTATCATACCAAAAAACAATTTTTAAACGCTTAGGTCAATTGATGAATTTTCTCAGGTCTATTCTTTGAACCTTTCCCATTTGATCAGCATAAACTTGTTCCCGAGTTCTGTAACGATAACGCCGGCACCTTCTAAATTCTTACGATCCTTGAAAAAGTTGGCCAGCTCTTCATTATTACATATCTTATAGGTAGGATGGTAATCATTTTGAAAGGCTTGTTTGATCTGGTATTTTCTCACCCATTTCATAACGGTGACGTGGGAAACACCAAGGATACGTTCTATCTCGCGATAGGATAGCCCTTCAAGATAAAGTTGGAGGGCTTTGGTAACATAGTATTGATCGATCTGTTTCCCGAGCTTATTGACCGTAAAATTGTAGCTACAGTTCTTGCATTTGTAACGTTGTCGATCTTTGATCACACCGCTTTTTATGATTCTATTTGACTGACATTGTGGACATGATTTCATAACTATAATAAAATTGCATAAATATATGAAATTAGCAATAATATTTTGATCAGTTGTG
>JAVLBJ010000123.1:0-1850 GCA_031581455.1 Psychroflexus sp.
TTCATCAATTAGAATTTGAAACAAAAGTAGCCTGAGGATCCTGTTTAAAAAATGACCTAAGTCATGTTTGAAGTATTTCTTAAAGAAATTGTAATGGGAATGTTTTTTAAGATGAGTTGAGGTGTCATTCATCCCAAGCGTTATTTTTTAATGCTTCCACCGTTATGGGTCTTTTGCAAAGAAGCCCTTTTCAATTATCCGTATGATGCCAACGACAACATAACGGTTGATAAGAACAAATGGGTGAAACTGGAGTATGAATCGCGGTCAACTGAAACAAGAGAGATAAGCTCAAGCTCCAAAAGGGTAAGAGACATAACTCATTTTGTGTGATTAAACAGCCAGAATTAATATCATCAGAATTCAACATAGACGGTCTTGTCAATTCATGGATGATAAAATTCTATAAATTTATTTTTTTGCTAAGGTTTTGGATATGATGCTCGAATACTTTATCAAACCTTTCAAAATAAGGCTCTTTAAACGTGTAACCGTTTGCTAAAGCCTTTTGTGCATTGTTGAGGTGAATTTTAGCCTTTTCAAAATCAGATAGATGGAAATATAACTTCGCAAGTTGAAAAGAGACTTCGGCACTCGGATGTTCTGAAATAAGGTGGGTGAAATTCAGTTTAGCTTCGTCATAACGTTGAAGCTCCACTTGGCAAATAGCCTTGTAAAACACAATGTAGAAATTATCCATAGGATCAAAACCTTGCTGCTTTTCATTGTTTTGAAATGTCTCAAAAACGGCTATGGCTTTTTCAAACTGCCCAAGCCGATAGTGTGCCTGGCCTTTTAGTAATAAACACGATTCGCCATGACAACTGAAGCTATGATCATTCCCGTTCAAATCCATTATCTTATCAACGCTGGCAATGGTGTTTTTATAATCTCTATAAAAATATAAATAACTCCAAGCCGCATAATCGAGATTGTATAACTTTTCAGAAATATCAGTCTCAGAATCTATAGAAAGATCAAGCATTTTAATCGCCTTTTCGTGTTCGCCAGCTTTTTTGTAGGAATAGGAATAGCGTCTTATATATTCAGAATTATCAGGGTCAATACACAAGCCTATCGTATTTATATGTCTTTTAAAAAGGGAGGTCTGCATATAATTGTAAGAAAAGTCTACATAGGTTTCGCCAAACGAAGTTTTGGAGTTTAACTTAGCAAACAGAGGTGAATCTAAATTTATTTGTTCTAAGTTTATTTGATGAACAAGTGGTCTATGCTGCTTCTCATCCGGATCCGAACACGACCATAATAAACCCAATAGTAAGCTGATTTGAATTGTTTTTAAGGGCATACATCTACAATTTTTTGATTTCTGATCTTGACTAAAAAAAACATTTTGACGTCTTTAGCGCCTCGATATGTAACCTTACCTAAATTATCCCATTGACGGATTTTTTTTACTTTATGTACAATGTGACTAACCAGTTCAGGTTTAAAATCGGTTGGCTCATACTTTGTGTTAAGGAGTTCTAGACCAAAACGTCCAACTTGCCCTTGACAATTTATAGTGAAATGTAAATTGATAAAACCATCATTATTTGCTAGCGGTGCGCCGTCTTGCAAATATTGCTTCAAGTGTTCCATACCTTTTGAATAGCGAACCTCATCACCCACGTAATACAAACTTTGAAAGGCATCTCTACATAGTTGGTAAGTCGAGGCAGAATGTTTTGGTAATGAATCTGTTGTAATATATGATTTGGTTTTGACTTCATAATCAATAAAATAGGAAAGATCAATTTGTGATGCATTTACCTTTGAAACTTGATACATCGGGTAAGGGTTATCCTGTGTAGATGGAATAATGAACAATTGTTGATTGACATCAAAGA
>JAVLBJ010000124.1:0-1849 GCA_031581455.1 Psychroflexus sp.
TATTTAGGGAAGGTCAAAGGTCAAAGGTCATTTATCTAACATATTAAATCTAATATCTTAGTTCGTACGCGACTAATTTTTTTTAATCAATTCCTGAATATGATTAAGCCTTTGTTGTTTCTCTGTGGATGATTTTAGTATCAACCACAACCCTGGTAGGTTCTACTTCTTTTCCCTTATGTTGACTTTTCATACGTCTTATCAATAACTCAGCGACTTTTTCCCCCATTTTCTCACCAGGTTGACTAATGGTCGTTAAAGGCGGATACGCATGTTTTGAAAGTACGCCATCTGTAAAGCCTATAAATTGGATATCCTTAGGGATGGCATATCCAAGGTCTCTTGCTACTTTCATAGCTGTAACGGCATAAAATTCATTAACAGCATATATGCCATCTATATCAGGATTTTTTCTAAAATAGCTGTAAAGCATAGTTTCAAGTTTTTGTTCATTATCCTGTCCTATGGCAGCATCGTTTACTTTTAAAGCATAACGTTCTTCAAAAGGTAGATTGTTTTCATGTAAAAACGCTTTATACCCTTCATATCTTTTCTTTCCTACATTCACAAAATCTTCAGTGGTAATGATCCCTATTTTTTTACAGCCTGATTCCATTAAACATCTCACGGCATCTTTAGAAGCTTTAACATCATCTACCACAACCGTGTCACAATGCAGGTTATCTAAAACCCTGTCAAACATGACAATAGGTAAACCCTGATCTATGGTTTCTTCAAAATGATGAAAGTCTGCATTGAACAAAGTTTCTTTAGCAACAGATAATATAAAACCATCTATACTTCCATTAGCCAGCATATCTAAATTAATAACTTCTTTTTTAAATGATTCATTAGACAGGCCTATGATAACATTATACCCATGTTCATTAGCATACTTTTCTATCCCAAAAATAACCGTCGTAAAAAAATGATGAACAATTTCAGGAATAATCACTCCTATATTATTAGTTTGCTGATTTTTTAAACTTAAGGCTATATTATTAGGTTTATAATTGTATAATTTTGCGAATGCCTTTATTTTTTTCTTGGTAGAATCGCTTATCTCCTTACTGTCTTTTAATGCTTTAGAAACAGTCGAAACTGAAACATCTAATTCAGTTGCAATCATTTTAAGCGAGGCTTTAGGCTTCATGATGTTAGATTTATATAGTTTGCCAAATTAATAATTAATATCGATATATTTAGTATTTCGGGAAAGTTTTTAACACGAAATCGTTTTCGAGTTGACTATATTTGTGGGATCGCTAAAATTTACATAGTTTTAACATCGGAAGTAAAAGTTTAATGAATTTATAACACAAATCAATTATCTATGCAAACATTTAAATTATTTTATTTGTGGTTGTTACTCTTCCCAATTAGTTTATTTGCACAACAGGAAGTATCCGGTACGGTTAAAGACGATTCCGGGTTACCTATTCCAGGTGTAAATATTATTGTGGAAAACACAGACAGAGGAACAGTTACAAATTTTGACGGAAACTACACTATTGAGGTTAGCAATGGTGAAGTGCTTGTTTTTTCTTATTTGGGTTACAAAACGCAAAAAATAGAATATCAGGGACAAGAAACACTTAATGTTAACTTACAAACACAAAGTGAAAGTTTAGACGAAGTTGTTCTTGTGGGTTATGGAACATCCACTAAGAAAGAGATTACAGGTTCTGTTACTAGCTTACAGCAAAAAGACTTTACAAAAGGTAACATTGTAACTCCAGAAAACCTAATACAAGGTCGAGCAGCCGGTGTTAACGTGACTACTAATGGTGGTCCGGGTTCAGGAGCCAGTATCACAATTCGTGGAGGTGGTTCTTTATCAGCTGGTAAT
>JAVLBJ010000060.1:0-1842 GCA_031581455.1 Psychroflexus sp.
AAAACCACTCGAACTGACAGTACCTGAAACTACATTTAGTACTCAAAAAAAGGTTTTTTAATTTCAAATTTTTATGCTTAATAAAATCATTCAATTTTTTCTGAACCAACGATTGGTATCGTTTATACTTTTGGCAGCCATTGTCATCGGTGGTTTAATGGTGTCGCCTTTTCAATGGGCGGAATCGTTTTTGCCCAAAAACCCCATTCCTGTTGATGCCATTCCTAATACGGGAGCTAATCAACAAATTGTATTTACCGAATGGCCTGGTCGTTCTCCTCAGGATATCGACGACCAAATCACCTATCCGCTTACCACGTATTTACTGGGATTGCCTGGCGTAGAATCCGTCAGAAGCAATTCCATGTTTGGGTTTTCCAGCATTTATATCATTTTTGAGGACGATGTCGAATTTTACTGGTCGCGTTCGCGTATTTTAGAAAAGCTGAGCTCCATTCCACAGGGTCTTTTACCTGCAGAAGCCAAACCCACCCTTGGACCAGATGCGACTGCACTCGGTCAAGTCTTTTGGTACACGCTAGAACCTAGAGATAAAGATAACGAACCCACAGGCGGTTGGAATCTGGATGAAATCCGAAGTGTGCAAGATTTTTATGTGAAATACGGATTGAGTAGTGCTAAAGGTATTTCAGAAATAGCTTCCATCGGTGGATTCGTCAAAGAATACCAAATCGATGTGAATCCCGATGCCTTAAAATCCTATGGCATTTCTTTGATGCAAGTCGCCAAAGCCGTGAAAGAAAGCAATCGGGATGTCGGCGCCAAAACCTTGGAAATTAATCAGGTGGAATACATTGTTCGGGGTTTAGGCTATATCGAAAACCTCGAAGATTTTGAGTCAATCGTGGTCGATGAGTACCAAAACGTTCCGATTTATCTAAAAGATGTCGCCAAAATTAAAACGGGTCCGGCCCAGCGTCGTGGCATTCTTGACAAAGCTGGCGCCGATGTAGTCGGTGGCGTTGTCGTGGCTAGAGACGGCTTTAATCCGATGCAAGCCATCACTAACATCAAGGATAAAATTGAAGAAATTTCACCTGGATTGCCAAGTAAAACCTTAGCTGATGGCACCAAAAGTCAGCTGAAAATCGTTCCCTTTTATGACCGTTCCGAATTGATAAATGAAACCATTGGAACGCTAGAGGAAGCCATCAGCTTGCAATTGATTATCGCACTTTTGGTGGTGATTATCATTGTGTTCAACTTACGTGCTTCGGTGGTGATTTCAGCGGTATTGCCCATTTCGGTATTGCTGGTGTTTATCGCCATGAAATTCTTTAATGTGCAAGCCAATATTGTGGCTTTATCGGGAATTGCTATTGCTATTGGGACGATGATTGATTTGGCGATTATCCTTTCTGAAAATGTGCTGAAAAAGCTAGAAGATTCACCCGATGATTCATTGGTTAAAAATATTTATGAAGGTTCAGCCGAAGTGAGTTCAGCAATTTTAACGGCGGTTTTGACCACGGTCATCAGTTTTGTGCCTGTGTTTGCTTTGGAAGCTGCCGAAGGAAAACTCTTTATTCCCTTGGCCTATACCAAAACCTTTGCGCTGATTGCCGCCTTTTTGGTGACTGTTTTGGTGTTGCCCACCTTAATGTATGTAGCGTTCAAAATTAAAATCAATAAAAGGAAAACGGCTTATTACCTGAATGCTTTTTTAGGAATTATAGGCGTTTGGACAATTTTTAATTCTTTTTGGCTAGGACTATTTATTCTGATTTATGCGGTAAGTTATTTCGTTTCCTATCAAAATTTTGCTGAAAAGTACAAACTTAAACACCTGCATTTTTATGTGTTAATCGCAGGTGTTTTGGT
>JAVLBJ010000060.1:1942-14666 GCA_031581455.1 Psychroflexus sp.
GAGTTCAATAAAGACAAGCTTCAGCAGATGGATATTTTGGTGAAGCAAATCCCGGAAGTGGAAACGGTGGTGGGCAAACTAGGACGAGTAGAATCGGCCATCGACCCAGCGCCCATTTCCATGTTTGAAAATCTGATTACCTATAAACCAGAATTCATCTTGAATGAAAACGGCAAACGCCAGGCTTTCAAAACCAACGCTGAGGGGTTTTTTGAATTGAAAGGTTTAAAAGTTCAAAATAATCAAGTCGAAATCACCAACAATTCTGAAGATGTGCTATGGTTTGATAATGCTGAATTTGTTTTTCAGAATACATCGAATGAAGCCTATTCAGATGAAATGCAATCTGAGATATTATATGAAATTGAAAATGATTTCAAGCCGTTTTTAAGCGAAGATGAAGATGGTAATTACTTTAGAAACTGGCGAAAACATATTCAATCGCCAGATGATATTTGGAATGAAATTGCTAAAGTCACCAAAATTCCAGGCATTACTTCAGCGCCCAAATTACAACCCATTGAAACACGCCAAGTGATGTTGCAAACCGGCATGCGTGCGCCGATGGGCATCAAAGTTTCAGGGCCAGATTTAGAAACCATTGAAAGTTTTGGGCAACAACTAGAAGGCATTTTAAAACAAACAGACAACATCAAAACCCAAGCGGTTTTCGCCGATCGAGTGGTGGCCAAACCTTATTTACATTTGAATCTGAATCGAAAAAATCTGGCTCGTTATGGGTTGAGTATCGATGAGGTGCAAAATTATATTTCAGTAGCTATTGGCGGTCAAAACCTGACTCAGACTGTAGAAGGTCGTGAGCGTTATAACGTGCGAGTGCGCTATCCACGAGAATTGCGAAATACGCCAGAAGCTATTGAAAATATGCTGATTTCCACCTCTTCAGGAACACAAATTCCTTTAGGAGAACTCGTGGATATTGAGTACGAACGCGGTCCGCAAATGATAAAACGCGAAGAAACATTTCTCAATTCTTACGTGCTTTTTGACCGTGCCGATGGCGTTGCCGAAGTCACCGCTGTGGAATCGGCAAGAGAGGCCATTCTTACTGAAATTGACAATGGAAATCTAAACGTCCCCAGTGGTGTAAGCTACCGTTTTGCAGGAAGTTTTGAAAATCAAGTGCGTTCGGAAAAGCGATTATCCATGATTATTCCTGTGGTAATGGTGGTCATATTCTTGATTTTGTATTTTCAATTCAAATCGGTGCGCATCAGTTTGATGGTGTTTTCGTCGATTGCTTTAGCCTTTAGTGGTGGATTTATCATGATTTGGTTTTACGGTCAGGATTGGTTTCTGAATTTTAGTTGGTTTGGTGAAAACCTGCGGGATATTTTTCAGTTGAAAACCATCAACTTGAGTGTTGCGGTTTGGGTAGGATTTATTGCTCTTTTCGGAATTGCGACTGATGATGCGGTGTTAATGGCCACCTATTTAAGGCAATCCTTCAAAAGAAATCCCACCCAAACCAAAAAAGAACTGCGTGAAGCGGTGATGGAAGGTGGACTTAAAAGAATTCGCCCTGCAGTGATGACTTCGGTAACTACCGTTATTGCGCTATTACCAGTGTTGTCTTCCACAGGAAAAGGCTCAGATATTATGGTACCGATGGCGATTCCAGCCTTTGGCGGGATGTTGATGGCAAGTTTGACCTATTTTTTACTGCCGATTTTGTTCTATCTCGTTTACAGTAGAGTGTTGAAAAACACTTCAGAAATCGAACTTAAATAAATTAATAAACAAAAAATTTATGTTTAAAATTCAATATATACAACCAGTTAGCTTTTCAACTCCACTTCTGTTGATTGGTGTTTTGTTATGTTTTGGTTTTCAGCTGAAGGCACAAAGCTTAGAAGAACTGAAAACCATCTCCGCTGAAAACAATTTGGAATTGAAAGCGCAATTTAAGGCGTTTGAAGCGCAGCTAGAAAGCGTTACTCAAGCCAAATCCTGGCAAGACCCTAATTTGAGTTTTGGTTATTTTATCAGTCCGATTGAAACGCGAGTAGGGCCACAAATCGCCAGATTTTCGCTCACGCAAATGCTGCCTTGGTTCGGCACCTACAAAGCCAAAGGCAATATCGCTGCCTACCGAGCAGAAGCTGAATTTGAAAAATTTCAAGATCAAAAATTGAAGTTGTTTCTGAAGGTGGCTGAAAAATATTACGACCTTTCTGCATTGAGACACATCGCCGAATTGGAAGCCGAACAGCTTCAAATTTTAAAAGATTTAAAAGCCATTGTGGAGTCCAATTACGAAAATAACAAAGCAAATTTGGTAGATGTTTTGAGAGTTGAGCTTCAAATTGATAAACAAAGCAATGTGCTTCAAGTCTTGAAAGACCAAGACCAAGCTTTAGTCACTCAACTCAACCAATTGATGCATCGGCAGTTGAAAACCCCAGTTTTGATTTCAAATCCAAAACAAATTTTGGAGCAAAAAGACATGCTTGAAACAGATTCTATTTCCAAAAATCACCCACGACTGGAAGTTATTCGGAATCTTCAAGCATCCAACAAAGCGGAAAGCGTTTTAGCCAAAAAGCAAGCGATGCCACAATTTGGTGTCGGTTTGGACTATGCCATCATTCAGGACCGCAATGTACAATCTGCCGATGCGGGTCAGGATGCGATTATGCCTATGCTTTCGGTGAGTTTGCCCATTTTTGGAAAGAAAAATAAGTCAAGAAAAAAACAAGCTTCACTTCAAGGCGAATCCCTTGAGCTTCGATTGGAGAATGAAGAAACCCGCTTGGAAACTGAAATTCAAGTTGCTCAATACCAACGCGACGAACTCTATAGTCTTTTGGATTTATATGAGCAGCAACTCTTGCGTTTGGAAGATATGTTACAACTGTCAGAAACCGCATTAGCCAACGCCTCTATGGAAATTGAAGAAGTATTGCGACTACATGAAGAGCGTTTGCTTTACGAAAAGCAAAAAGCTAAAACGCTAGCGAAACTTCAAAAAACAAATGAAACTTTAATTTATCTCACCTCAAATTCAGAATTATGAAAAATAATTTAAAAACATACATTATTGCAGGGCTAATTTTAGTCTTGGGGGTCTTTCTGGGTGCTACTTTGTTTTCTTCTGAAAGTCAGCAAGAAGATGAACACGCTCATGAACAAGGTGACGATGCGGTTTGGACCTGCTCTATGCATCCGCAAATTCGTAAAGATGAACCTGGCGATTGCCCTATTTGTGGCATGGATTTGATTCCTGCTAACAAGATGGAAGATGATGTCGATCCCGATGCCATCAAAATGAGTAAAACAGCTCGCAAATTGGCTCAAGTGGAAACTACGACCGTTGGAGAAGAAGCATCAAAATCAAGTATGAATTTCTCCGGACGCTTAGAAATTAATCAGGATAATACGTCATCTATTTCTGCTAATTTCAAGGCGCGAATTGAACGTTTGTACATCAACGAAGAAGGCGAAGAAGTGCAAAAAGGACAAGTCATTGCCGAATTGTATGCGCCAGAAATTCAGGTTTTAAAAGACGAATTGGCCTTAGCCACTCGACAGGGTAATGACGTTCTTCTGAAAAGCATCAACAGAAAAATTAAAAACTATGAGCTTTCTGTTAGCGACATTCAATCCTTAGAAAATGCAAGATTGAAATTAAGATCTCCTAAAAATGGAGTGATTTCAAGTCTGAATGTGAAGCAAGGCGATAATGTAAAAGCCGATCAAAATTTGATGCGCATTGCCGATTTATCAACACTATGGGCAATTTTAGATATCTATGAAAGCGATTTGAATAGAATTAATGAAGGCAATGAACTTAGAGTTTCTATTCCTAATGAAGACCATGTGACGGGCAAAGTGACTTTTGTATCGCCTGTTTTGAATGCGAATTCTAGGTCGGCTAAAGCACGCGTGGTGATTCAGAACCCAAAACGAAACCTGAAGCCAGGGGTGTTTATAACGGCTGAGCTGATGAATACAGAATCAGAATTAACTGAAAACCAAGTTTTAATGCTACCAAAATCGGCTGTACTCTGGACGGGCAAACGTTCGGTGGTGTATCAGCAATTGGAAAATGAAAACGGCGTGTATTTCAAAATGAAAGAAGTGAAAACAGGAGGCACTTCATCAGATTATGTTGAAATTCTTTCAGGTTTAGAAGCAGGTGATGAGGTGGTAACCCAAGGCGCTTTCAGCATAGATTCTGAAGCACAACTTTCTGATAAGCCGAGTATGATGAATCATCAGGAACAATCTATAGACAACGCCTCATTATTAAAAGATGCCGAATTGAACCCGGTTGAGGATTGGCTGGACGATTATCTGGAATTGAAGAATTCTCTGGTGGATGACGATTTTTCCAGTGCGCAAAAACATTATAAAACCCTTTTGATGAAGTTGTTCAAAGATGAGGAAGTTGTGATGAATAAACAAAACATTCAGCAACTGCGTAATGATTTTGTACAGCTCAATGATCATCTGATCCCTATGATAAAAGAACAAAATACGAACCAAAAGCTCTATGTCCAATTCTGCCCAATGGCCAATGACAGCAATGGAGCGCAGTGGTTAAGTAAGAATAAAGCGATAAAAAATCCTTATTATGGAGCTAGTATGCTGACTTGTGGAAGTGTTCAGGATAGTATTAATTGATGCAATAAAAGGGAAAATGTAAATTCTCAATTAACAAAATGCTAATTTGAAAAAAAATCAACTTAGATCGAGAATAGCGACTACATTTGCAAATGAAAAGAAAATTAGGCCAGGATGAACTTTGAGGGCAATTTGATCATTCCCATTGCGATAGCTTTGATCATGTTAGGTATCGGCTTTAATATTCATGCCAATGCATTCAAAAGCGTCTTTTTAAGACCTAAGGGCATCATCACCGGATTAAGCAGTCAAATGCTCCTCCTACCTGGTATTGCCTTTACCATCGCCTATTTTGCGCCCATCGATCCCGTTTATAAAGTAGGTTTGGTCCTGGTATCTGCCTGTCCGGGCGGAACAGCTTCCAATCTTGTTACGCATTTATTAAAAGGAAGGATCGCACTATCTATATCCCTGACGGCTTTCAATAGCTTTTTGATCATCTTTACCATTCCTTTATTGGTCAGTCTGGCACTAGAAGTGTTCATGGGAGAGAATGCAGAAATATCATTATCTGTCGTTGATACGTTCATCGAAGTATTGTTCACCGTTTTGATACCCACTTTCATAGGTTCGATCATTAATCATTACTATCCGAACTTTACGCAAAAAATGAAACAACCCTTGCGTATTATCTTACCGTCCTTACTTTTACTTGTTTTTGCCATTGCCGCGACGGGCAGCTCTGATCAGGTTTCCACCACCGATAAGATCATGGACCATCTTAACCTTTTACTGCCTTCATTTTTGCTGAACCTGATTGGTATTCTATCGGGCTACAGGATTGGCCGAATCGTGGGGATCACGCATGGCGGTAGTTTTACCATAGCGATAGAGATCGGATTGCAGAATAGTGCGCTCGCTATTTTTATCGCCACACAGATACTTGAAAGTCAGGAAATGGCACTGATGGCCGTCATTTACAGCAGTTTTACGTTCTTTACTACGCTGGGCATCGCTTATATGCTAAAAGAGCATCTAACGCTGGTTCAGGTTATTCGCAATATCATCATTAAGATATATGGCAAAAGACGTCGTTATTGAGGTTAATTCGTCGTTTCTACCAAAGATATTGGATACAAGATGTTAGACAAAATTACCTTCCCTAGATCGCCATAAGAAACCCAAAAGTTATCATTTTAATAAAAATGTTAATGATTATCTAATGTTTTTTTAGTAAAATTGGGGTCTAAATTAGATATATGAATAAATTGACCCGAACTTTTCTTTTCATCGCTTGCTTTTCGGTCACCTTCCTATCCGCCCAGAAAAAGGACATCACCTTAGAAGAAATATGGTCTGGCGCGTTCAGACAAGAAGGGATGCAATCCTTAAGGTCGCTAAATGATGGTAAACACTATCTCGTTCAGGAGTATGATCGGGAAAAACAGGAAATGCGCATCGATAAGTACAGCTATGAGACCGGCGAAAAAGTAGCTACCTTGATCAATTCATCAACAATAGAAGAGATCCCTTATTTTCAAACCTTCGAACTATCTACCGATGAATCTAAAGCCATTCTGGGAACTAGTGTAGAATCGATCTATCGTCGCTCCGTCAGGGGAATTTATTATGTATATGATCTTTCCTCCGATAAATTGACGAAAATAGATGATATCAAGGTCCAGGAACCCCATTTTTCGCCAGATGGTGATCATGTAGCCTATATCAAAGACAACAATATCTTTATCAAGGACCTCACTGATCTTTCCACGGACCAGATCACGACCGATGGCGAAAAGAACAAGATCATCAATGGTTTGACCGATTGGGTCTATGAAGAGGAATTTGCCTTCGTCAAGGCTTATGAATGGAGTCTGGATGGCGATAAAATAGCTTTTCTACGCTTTGATGAACGCGAGGTCCCGGAATTCTCCATGGATATTTATGGGACTTACGGCAAACAACTCTATCCTCAACAAGATACCTTTAAATATCCTAAAGCCGGTGAAGATAATTCAGAAGTCACGCTTCATATCGCCGATCTTGAAAGCGGTGATATCGAGGAAGTGGACCTGGGTGAATATGAATATCTACCCCGATTGAAATGGACGAAAAAAGAAGACCTGGTGAGCGTGCAAAGTATGAACCGACATCAGGATTCCCTCAAGTTGCATTTTGTGAACACGGAAAACTTATCGACTGAAAACATACTTACAAAGACCGATGCTGCTTATGTAGAGGTCAATGACCATCTCACTTTCTTAAAGGATAATAGTTTTATCTGGACCTCGGAAGCGAGCGGATGGCGACATCTTTATCATTATAATGCTGATGGTAGCTTAGATGACCAGATCACGGATGGCGACTGGACAGTAACGGATTATTATGGGTATGACCCGAAAAACAAACGGATATTCTATCAATCCACGGAGAATGGAAGTGTTAATCGTGGCGTTTACTCGGTTAAGCTGAACGGACGTTCCAAAAAAGACCTGGCTACCCGAAAAGGGATCAATACTGCTGATTTTGCCGCAGATTACAGTAAGTTCATCAACACGTTTACCAATATCAAAACACCCAAGGTCTACACTTTACAAGATGCAAGGGATGGAGACCTGATCAGGAAGATCAAAGACAATCAAGCTCTAAAAGATAAATTAAGCAATTATCAAACAGCAGAAAAGGTCATTTCCAGCATTGAGGTCAATGAAAATGAACTGAACATGTGGATGATCAAACCTGCTGATTTCGATGAATCAAAAAAATATCCGCTATTGATGTATCAATATTCCGGACCCGGATCCCAGGAAGTGAAGAACAGCTTTGCGAGCTATAACGACCTTTGGTATCAAATGTTAGCGAATCAAGGATATATCATCGCTTGTGTGGATGGACGCGGCACCGGACTAAAAGGCAGGGATTTCAAGAAGGTGACGCAGGAAGAACTGGGCAAATTCGAGCTTGAGGATCAAAGAGCGGCTGCTATCCAACTCGCCAATCGACCTTATATAGATTCACAGCGAATTGGTATTTGGGGTTGGAGCTACGGTGGATTCATGGCTGCCAATGCGATTTTCCAGGCCAATGAAGTGTTCGATATGGCCATATCCGTGGCACCGGTCACGAGTTGGCGTTTTTACGACACTATTTACACCGAGCGTTATATGACCACACCGCAGGAAAATGCTTCCGGTTATGATGACAATTCGCCGATCACCCATGTAGATGAATTTGAAAATGGAGATTTCCTGTTAGTTCACGGCAGTGCAGATGATAATGTACATCTACAGAACACCATGCAACTGGTGGAAGCATTGATCCAGGCGAACAAACAATTCGACTGGCGTATCTATCCTGATAAGAACCACGGGATCTATGGAGGTAACACAAGATTACACCTTTATCGATTGATGACGGATTTTATATTAGCGGAACTTTGATAATGAATTATGGATTTTGAATTAGGAATTTTGAATGATGGATATTGAATGATCAATTTTTCTTTAGGATGACACTTTCAATATCATAATTGAAATAGTCATAAATTATAATCAAGCAAAATGGAAATAAGATTTCAGACCAAAGAAGAAAGCAACAGGCAACAACAGGAGGAATTTTTGAATCTTTCTGGGGCAGATCGATTTTTTAGGTTTTTAGAACTATCAAGAGCCATCAATAGAGTAATGCCAATTAAAGACAAATTGAGTTTTGAAGAAAAATACAAAGACAATTTTTTATTGATCCATAAAGATCTAAAAAAAGATGATGAAGTGGGGAGAGAACATTGAACAGTTTATAAAATTAGCTAATAGCTATGGAGTAAAAATGATTCTTGTTGGCGGTGGAGCTGTTAATTTTCACGGCTACCAAAGACACTCAGCTGATGTTGATTTTTGGGTAGATACAAATGAATATAACATGAAAAAACTTCTAAAGGTTTTTAATGAAATGGGTTATGACATTGCTAAATTTCCGGATAACGTAATGCAAAAGAAGCAAAACATATCAATCAAGTTTACACCTTATGATCTAGATTTAGAGTTAATCACCCAATTTTCAGTGGGTAAAAGTTTCGATGAAGCATATGATGAAAGTTTAGTTGATTTTAAAAAAGGTGAGAAACTATTGAAATGGAATATATTAAGTTATGATGACTTAATTACAAGTAAAATAAAATCTCAACGAACAAAAGATCTACTTGACGTAAAAGAGTTAAAACAACTAAAAGAAAACAAATAGAACCTATGAACACAAAACAAGCTCACGAAAAAGAACTATTTGGCCATCCGGTTGGACTTTACATCTTATTTTTCACGGAACTATGGGAACGTTTCTCTTATTATGGAATGCGTGCGATCCTCACGCTTTATATGCTGGCAAAGGTCAGCTCGGAAAATCCGGGTTTAGGCTGGGATGAAGGCAAGGCGTTGGCCATCTACGGCTGGTACACCATGTTGGTTTATGTAGCTTCCGTACCGGGCGGAATACTGGCGGATAAGATATTTGGTCAAAAGAAATCGGTCATGATAGGCGGTTGGCTATTAGTGGCCGGTCATGGTGTATTGTCCATCGAGCAGGATTGGGCTTTTTACACAGGTTTGTTGTTGATCGTTCTGGGAGTTGGTATGCTAAAACCTAATGTGTCCACCATGGTAGGTGGTTTGTATAAGGAAGGCGACCCGCGAAGGGATAAGGGTTTTTCCATTTTCTATATAGGTATCAACGTAGGTGCGGCCATCGCTGGTATAGCGGTCGGTATCGTTGCCAAAACCTATGGATGGCATTACGGGTTCGGACTTGCTGCGGTAGGTATGGTCGTAGGACAATTGGTCTATGTATATGGACAACGTTTTCTCAAGCAAGTAGGGAATCCACCGGATAAAAAGGATATGGACGAGAACTCAGTATCGATCAACGAGATCTTCAAGACCATGTTATCAACTAAAAAGTCACTTGCGGTAGTTCTTTTATTAGCCGCTTTGAGCGTGGTTGCTCCCATTGTATTCATGGAAACGGAAGTGGTCGCTTACATCATTTTCTTCCTGTTCTTATCCACGGTCGTTGGTTTTATGATGACGGTTTTTGAGGACCTGGGAAGCAAGATAGAAAAAGACAGGTTCATCGTTTTACTGTTATCCTTCCTGATCGTTATCGTATTTTGGGGTGCATTTGAGCAAGCTGGTGGATTATTGAACATCTATGCGCAACAGAAAACAGATAGGTTTATAGGTGGTTGGGAGATCCCGGCCGCTTTCCTTCAATCCCTGAACCCTATTTACATTATCATCTTTGGAATACCTGTGGCAATGTTCTGGCAGTGGATCAAGAACAAAGGCAAGGAAGCTTCTTCCATCTTTAAAATGGCGATCGGTGTGATCATCATGGGCTTGGGTTTCCTGTTCATGGTCTTTGCGACGATCCAGTATGATCAAATGGGCGAAGCAGCGATCTACTGGTTGGTGCTTGCTTACCTGTTACATACCATTGGTGAGTTGAGTGCTTCCCCGGTTGCATTGTCCTTCATTACAAAATTAGCACCACTACGTTACGGTGCTTTGATGATGGGTATTTATTTTGCTGCCACGGGTCTAGGGAATAAAGTAGCCGGTATCATCGGGGAATCTTCTCAGGCCGAACCGGTCCAAATAGAATTATCGACTGATAAAAATCAGGTCAAACCATTATTGAATGAAAAAAATGCAGATTCTTTGTTAGCCGATAATCAAGTTTTTTCAGTCGATGCAAATGGCTATTTAGACAATGATAACCTCAATATCAATGCTATTAAGAATAGTCAGTCCATTGATGAGCTATTTGCTTTTCAGTCTGATGAGGACCGACAATTATTAGTTGAACGCTTTAAAGAATACGGATCATCATCAACGAAAAAAATGGACCTAACCTTAAAATTCGATTATAAGGAAGGCCAATATCAGGGAACGATGATCGTGGAACAGTTCCAGACCGATCTGGAATTTAGAACATTTGCCGGTATCACGATCTTTACCGTTGCATTCGGTATCCTAGTGATATTATTGCTCAAGCCGCTCAAGAGGCTTACTCACGGAGCAGAAGATAAGGAAGTAGAAGGTTTAGAACAAGAAGGCTTTGATCTGGCGGATGATGAAATAAAATAAGTTATCATGGATAAGATAAAGGCAAATCCGGACTTTTTTGAATCAAAGGTGCTGGGACATCCGGCGGGATTATTCGTTTTGTTCTTTACTGAGATGTGGGAGCGCTTCTCTTTTTATGGCATGCGCGTCCTGTTGGTCAATTTCCTTACGATGGCCGCGATCAGCTATAATCCGGGTTGGGAATGGTCCGCTGAGAACGCGGGAGCACTTTTTGGGACCTATGCCATGTTGCTGTATATCACACCGATCGTTGGCGGTATCATCGCTGATAAATACACCGGTTACAACTGGGCGGTTGTTATTGGATCCGTCTTAATGACCGCTGGTCATGGTTTTATGGCATTGGAAACAGAAACTACATTATATTTCGGATTGGGATTGATCGTGGTGGGAACCGGATTTTTCAAGCCCAATCTTACTTCCATCATTTCGTCGATGTATCAATATCTACCAGAGAAGAAAGATGGTGCTTATACCATTTTTTATATGGGTGTCAATGCCGGTGCGTTCTTCGGGATGTTGCTCTGTGGCTATCTGGCGGAAAAATTAGGCTGGTCCTATGGCTTTGGTCTGGCCGGTGTTTTTATGTTGTTAGGGACTTTACAATTCTGGTTGGCCAAGCCGCTCTTTGGCGATATCGGTTCAACGCCTAAAAAGGCCAAAGCGGCCGAAGCCCAACTCAAGCAAGCCAAACCTGAAACTGATGTTGATAAGAAACCGAAGAACGAAGATCAGATCGCAGAAGAAAAGCGCAATCCGTTCACGCGATTGGATGTAGTGCTCATTGTGATTTCATCGGTCATCGGATTAGGCTACGCGATAAACGATCCGATGTCCAAGATCGCCGACATCGATCTTTTTGCCTGGGTGGCATTCGGGGATGTTGCCGGGCAATATGTAGCGGTAATCTTTGGTCTGGTGGCATTTTTATACTTGGTCATCAGTAGGATCAGCCGTTATTCCGGCATCGTTCGTGATCGAATGGTCGCCTTTATCATATTTGCTTTTTTCACCGTCTTTTTCTGGATGTCGTTCGAGCAGGGTGCTTCATCGCTTATCATTTTTGCGCGTGATTATGTAGATCGCTCGCTAAGCGGAACAGCCGCTATTGCTTATAACGTGGTCAATTCTGCCCTGACGATCATTCCGCTGATCATCGTTACTTATGTTTTGTTCTTACTGGCCAAACGATCCTTTAAAAAGATCCCGGGATCCAATGTGGTCTTAGCGGTTACTTTTGTTGCCATTTGGGGATTGATCATCTGGATGTTGAACAAAGATTGGCAAACCAAAGCATACGTCATTGAATATGATGCCGTAAAAACACCTGTTCTGGCTGAAGATGGTAGTAAGGAGAAAAACGAGGATGGTGAGACCATTTATCAATATGATCCATTAGCTCTAAACGAGGAAGTGTCCACTGATGCTGAGGTCGTCCAACGTCAAAAAAGGATAGCGGAATCCGTGGACCTTCAAGTTGGACAGGAAATTCCTATCATAAGAAAGGATAATAAGAGCGCGAACTTTGGCTATTTGCCAGCCGATGAGGCAGAAGCACTTCGGCAGAAAGCCGATGAACTAGACAAGGAAGACCAGGTGATCAATGCACGGATAAAAGAAGTCAAAGAAAATGAGATCGAGATCCCGGTTTCCTGGTTCAGCATACTCAACTCTTTCTTTATCATAGCCTTTGCTTCCTTCTTTTCCAGGTGGTTTGACAGTAAGTACAATCCGCCGGCAACGGTGAAATATGGATTGGGACTGATCATCATGGCCATAGGCTTTGGTCTATTGGCCTGGGGTTCTTATGGCATCCAACCCGGCGTGAAAGTAGGTATGATCTGGCTGATATTGGCCTATTTATTCCATACTTTAGGCGAGCTGTCCCTATCGCCGATCGGGTTATCCTATGTAAGTAAGCTGGTCCCGGCACGAATGATCGCGCTGATGTTCGGAATGTGGTATCTGGCCATCGCTATCGGTAATAAATTGGCCGCTTT
>JAVLBJ010000061.1:0-14538 GCA_031581455.1 Psychroflexus sp.
ACCGCCATGGAGCATAATGACCAGAGGGAAATCTGTATTACCATTGTAAACTCCCGGAAGGAAAACATCGTATAATCGCGTGAGGCCGTCATGTTGTAAATTTTCTTCAATCAATTGTTGACCGAATGACAAATGAAAAAAAAGAAATAATGAAACGGCAATTCTAAATTTCATATATCAAATATAAGTTGTTTGAAGGACTCAAAACAGGAAAAACAGGGCTAAAACGGCAAAAATTCTTTGTGTAGTTATTAAATTAGCCGTTGAGTTTCTGTCCATTGATAAAACTTATACAAAAATCGACCTGTTATGAAATTTTCAAAAGAATTCAAAGAAGCAATTAGCCATTTGCCTGAAAAAGAAAAGGATAAACTATTGTTCAGGTTGCTCAAAAAAGATCCTATCCTGATAAAAAGACTGGAATATGAGTTGATAGATGAACGAACTCTAGAAGATCGTAGGAACGAAATGGAAGAATTCGTGGTTAAGCAAGTGGATGTAATGACAAATAATTTTCTCTCGCCCGGCTATTTGAATATAGACATCCGGTTTTTAAGCGGATATATCACTGAACATGTGAAAGTAACAAAGGATAAGTTCGGGGAAGCAAGTCTCAATCTGTTGATGTTGAACAAGGTGTTGGAAAAGAACAATGACAACTTACTGAAAAAGAGTCCTGCAAAGAACAAAAAATTAGGCATCGCTATTTTGACAAGAGCGTTTAAGATCATGATACTTATCAAGAAGCTCCATGAAGATCTATTTATAGAATTTGAAGATGACCTTAAGCGGTTAGGTCAACTCATGTTACAAAACGATCAATTAATGAAATTGGCCATTCATCACGGATTTGATGTCAACTGGTTGATAAAAGCTGACATTCCGGAAGATATTGCGGCCATACAAAAAGACCTGAAGGATCGCGGATATCTTACTACCACAATGCGTAGGAGGTTTTAGGAACTTATAGGACCGATGTAGAGGATCGATATGAAATTGATATTTTGTAAAGTCATCGTTAACTTTGGGGAATAAATGTCACGATGTTCCCGTAGTATAAATTGACAACTTAACTTTTCCTATTTTTGCGCTAAAAATCGATCAATATGAAAATAATCGTTCCTATGGCTGGTCGCGGTTCTCGTTTAAGACCTCATACGCTAACTGTTCCTAAACCATTGATCCCAATCGCCGGGAAACCTATCGTTCAGCGATTAGTGGAGAACATCGCTAAGGTCGTACAGTCTGATATAGAGGAAGTAGCCTTTATCATCGCCCCGGATTTTGGCAAGGCGATAGAAAATGACCTCAAGAAGATCGCTCAAAAATTAGATGCCAGACCCAGCATTTATTACCAAACCGAGCCATTAGGAACCGGTCATGCCATTATGAGCGCAAAGGAATCGCTGGACGGTCCGGCGGTCATCGCTTATGCCGATACGCTGTTTAAAGCAGATTTTAACCTTGATCCGGATGCTGATGCCGTAGTTTGGGTCAAAAAGGTGGATAACCCCAGCGCCTTTGGCGTGGTTCAGTTGAATGACAAGAACGAGATCGTTGATCTTGTAGAAAAACCATCGGATTTCGTGTCCGATTTGGCCGTGATCGGGATCTATTATTTCAAGCAGGTGGAAGTGCTCAAAAATGCACTGCAAGAAGTTTTAGATGAAAACCTGATGCGCGGCGGCGAGTACCAGATCAACGACGGCATAGAAAAAATGAAGGCTGACGGCGCCATTTTCAAGCCGGGTCAGGTTGATGAATGGATGGACTGCGGGAACAAGAAAGTAACGGTCGCCACCAATACGCGTATTTTGCAAATCTTAGATGAAGAAAAATCAGAAAAAACGGTGGCAGAATCGGTTCAGCTGGAAAATGCGGAGATCATCCCACCTTGTTACATCGGTGAGAACGTAGAAATAAAAAACAGTAAAATCGGCCCGCATGTTTCCTTAGGCGATGGTACAAAAGTTGAAGACTCAACGGTCAAGAACAGTTTGATACAGACCAATGCTACGATAAAGAATGCTCATTTAGATGATGCAATGATAGGTAACCACGCCCGATACAATGGAGATTTTACATCTTTAAGCATAGGTGATTACTCAGCTTTAGATTAATAATTATGCGAATTTTAATACTGATTTTATGTTTTGCATTTAGTTTTCCAGCCGATATTATAGCTCAGGACTCACCGGCAGATTCTATTCAAAAGCCGCCTGAGCAGAATGAGAGCAGGAAATTTGAAGCCTTATTTTTTGATGGGATTACCCAAAAAGCTATTGAAAACTATGATAAAGCGATTCCTGTTTTTAAAAAATGTCTCAACCTAAAACCGGAAGAAGGCATTGTTTATGTTGAATTAGCTAAGTCTTATGCGGCACTTGAAAATTATCAGTCAGCTGAAGAAAATTTTTTATCAGCCCTCGAGCGATTACCTTCAGATAGACAGAAGTCTATAAAAATAAATTTATATCAGCTATATAAAGCGCAGCAGAACCCGGTGGAAGCGCTTGAAATCGCACAGCAACTTTCTGAAGATCCGCATTATCAGTTGGAAATAGTTAAAATTTATCAGCTTTTAAACAGGTATGATCAAGCACTTCAACAGTTAGATCAGTTACAGAAAAATCACCCTTATTACACAGCGTATAAGAAGTACCGGTATGAAATATTCAGCGAAAGTAATCAATTAGAAAAGGCGATTAAATATTACCGGGCAAGGAAAGATCAGAATCCTGAGATCTCCTGGAATTACTGTAAACTTATGGAGTTTTTAGTTAAAGCAAAAAAAAATCAAAAGGCCATATCAGTAGCGGATCAATTAGATGCGCAACAGCCTGAAGATGCCCTTGCCTGGCGATGTTTGAGTGGGTTTTACATCAATTTTAATCAAAAAGATAAAGCGACCTTTTATACTAAAAAAATAGTTTCTGATAAGTTCTTAAGTGAAAAGATAAAGCTCCAGACCATGGAACAGTATAGAAAATTTGCTGAAGAGCATCCGGAATTGCAGTCTGATTTGTTAAAAATGCTCAATGATGCTTTAACTATGGAAAAAAACGCAGCCAGCAATCTGGAAAATGCCAGGTATTACGAAGGTAAAGAACCGGGAAAAGCTTTAAAATTTTATAGATTAGCCTTAGAAGATCAGCCTAATGATTTTAAATTGCTTAAAAAAGTATGTCAGCTGGAATATGATGCCGGCAATTATAAGCAAGCTAACCAAATCGCACAAAAAGCACTGGGCATTTATCCAGGTCAATCTATTTTTTATTTAGTAGGCGGAAAATCATTGCTGCAGCTTGAACAGATAGAAGTTGCCATTGATTTACTTGAAGAAGGTTTATTATATATTTACGATCAGCCGCTGGTAAAAAAACAATTTAAAACAGCTTTAGGAAATGCTTACCAGGCAAAAGGCAATGAAAAGCGCGCAAAAGAGTTATTTAAAGAAGCAGATAATATATCAAAATAATGCAAAACATCATTAAGTTTATTATAGGGTGCTTAATTCTTACGGCATGTGGCAGTAAAAAAGCCGTGAACAGAACAACTACAGACATACAAAGCCTTAATAATTTAAAGTCTGATGTAGTAGCATCGCAACCCGATTTTAAAGCTTTGGTTGGTGTGATGAGCGTTGGCTATAAAACAGAAAACGAATCAGTCAGTCTACGGGCAAACTACAGGATAAAAAAAGATTCTGCCATTTGGCTAAGCGCTAAAATCGGAGGAATTATTCCGGTGGCTAAAGCACTGATTACCCCTGAAAAGGTGTCTTTTTATCAAAAAATCAACAATGAATATTTTGAAGGCGACTATTCGCTTATCAATGATTTATTAGGGGTTGAGGTTGATTACCAGCAACTAGAAAACCTCATTTTAGGCCAGCCGGTAATAGATCCGTTTACTAGAAAAGCCATTTTCTCTCAAAGCCAAAGCGCCTATTTTGTAAAAAGAGATTACAAAAACAAAATGAGTTATCAATCGGCCTGGCATAAAAATTCGCTTCAGCTGGATAAGCAACAGATCAATAACTTAAATAAAAACCAAAACCTGCTTATACAGTACAATCAATTTAAAAAAAACGGGCTGGATTATTTTCCGGTTGATTTTTTTATATTAGCCTCAAATACTGAAAGTCAAGTGCGTATAACAATAGATATCAAAAAAATTGAACAAGTCGAGTCGCTTAACTTACCATTTTCTATTCCTGATAATTACACAAAAATGGCCTTATGAGAAGCTTACAGACATTTTTGTTGATGACCTTACTTTTGTTTTTAACAGCAGATTTAAGTGCTCAAACTAAGGCGCAATTAGAAGAGCAGCGAGAAGCCTTAGAGCAGGAAATACAGGAAATTAATAGCATTTTAGCCTCTAATAGAAGGAAGAAAAGCAACGTTTTAAGCGAAGTAGATGACCTGACCAGGAAAATAAACACCAGAGAAAAGCTTATACGGGTTTACAATCAGGAAGTGAACCTGATCACTAATGAAATTAACACCAATGCCCGTAAAATAGATAGGCTACGCGACAAATTGAAGAAGCTTAAAAAAGAATATGCCCAGATGATCAGGCAGTCTTATAAAAGCAACAGCAGCCAGAACAGAATTATGTTTTTGCTGTCTTCAGAAAGCTTTTTTCAAGCTTATAAGCGGGTTCAATACCTTAAACAATACGCTAATTACAGGCGTGAACAAGGTAAAGAAATAGCCAAAGAAACGCAGAAGTTGCAAAAATTAAACAATGAGTTATTTGATAAGCGAGAAGAAAAAGAATCGCTGCTTACTAAAAATAAAGCTGTAAAAAATCAACTGGAGAAAGATCAAGCCTCCCAAAAAGCACTCATAGCTGAAATCAAACACAAGGAAAATAAATTTGAAAGAAAAATCAGAAAAAATCAACGCCAGATTGATAAGATTGAAGCTCAGTTAGATAAGATAGTAAAAACGGCAATCGCCTCAGAAAACGAAGACTCCGGCGATGCTACAGAAAATGCAGATTTTAAATTAACACCAGAGGCTAAAGCACTTGCTTCTAATTTTGAAAAAAATAAAGGTAAATTACCCTGGCCGGTAGATAAAGGCTATGTAGCGGTAGGCTTTGGTACACGACAGCATCCTATTGTTAAATCTGCTAAAATATCAAGTGGAGGCGTAAGGATAACAACGGAAAAAAACGGTATAGCTAAAGCTGTTTTTGACGGAAAAGTATCAAAGGTTTATCTACTTCCGGGAGGTAACAATGGTGTCATCATCAAGCACGGCAATTATTTCACCAATTACTACAACTTAAATAAGGTATTTGTTGATAACGGTCAGCAAGTTAAAACAGGCGACGAATTAGGGGTGATCGGTATAGGCAATGCGACACAAGAAACCACCTTAAAATTTCATATTTGGCGCGAATTTGACAAACTCAATCCCCAAAAATGGGTATATAAGATGTAATCGTTCTTAATGGTCTATTTGATCAACAAACGTCTTTTCCGAGTCTGAATCAGCTATATTGATAGCCGTCTCGATCAAGGCTAAATGCGAATAGGCCTGCGGGAAATTTCCTAATAAACGCTTAGTCTTAAAATCGATATCTTCGCTAAACAAGCCTAAATGATTAGCATAAGTGAGCATTTCTTCAAAATGACGCTTCGCTTCTTTTTCTTCGCCTATTTTAAATAAACTGTTGATGTACCAAAATGTGCAAATGGTAAATGAAGAACTTGGCTCACCAAAATCATCTTTGTTTTTATATCTGTATAACAAACCGTCTTTACTGAGTTCATTACCTATGGCTTTTACAGTTTGCACATACCTAGGGTCTTTAGCGTCTATAAATCCGTAATTTTCCATCAGTAAAACAGAAGCATCTAAAGCTGTAGATTCATAAGATTGCGTAAAAGCACTCACCTCATCATTCCATGCTTTTTCGTGAATTTCGCTTTTAATCTCTTTTCTAAGCTTTCTCCATCGCTCTAGTTTTGAGGTTTTACCAAACTGTTCAGATATTTTTATAGCCTTATCAATAGCGACCCAACACAAGACTTTAGAGAAGGTAAAATGCCTGTTTTCCGTCCTGAATTCCCAGATACCTTTATCGGGTTCTCTCCAGTGTTTGCTGACAACCCAGGCAATTCCTTTTGTGAGTGTCCACAGCTCTTCGCAGTTTTCTACATCTGTACTAAATCTTGAAACTTGCTGATGAACAACATCCATCAATATACCATAAATATCATTTTGTCTTTGCAGGTAAGCGGCGTTCCCTATTCTTACCGGACTGGAATTTTCATAGCCAGACAAATGCGACAGAAAGGTTTCTGTAAGCACCTTTTCTTTGTTAATGCCGTACATGATTTGCAGCTTTTCATCTTTATCCGGAATTAAATCCAGAATAAATTTCATAAATCGCTGGGCCATTTCATTATGCCCTAATTGGGTTGCTACTTTAATCACCATAGAGGCATCTCTAATCCAGCAAAAACGATAGTCCCAGTTTCTTACTTCACCTATGGTTTCCGGGAGTGAAGTCGTTGCGGCTGCTAAAACAGCACCGGTTTTATCATAACTGAGCATCTTTAAGGTAAGCGCACTTCTTTTGATCACCTGACCATATAAATCAAAATTTGGTGTTTCCTTGACCCAGTTGAGCCAATAAACCTTAGTTCTTTCCATTTCTAAGTAAACGCTGTCCACATCTGGTTTTACTATTTTTTCATTATAAGTTATCAGGAAAAACAGATCTTCAGTCAGCTTCATTTTTGTTCCCTGAGCAACCTTGTCTTTAGGCGCGTTAGTATATAAAAATAAGGTATCAAAATTATCGCCCTCAGTCAGGTTAACAATAAAGTCTTTTTTGACGTATTGAAAGGTTTCACCTCTTGCATATTCCAGTTGAGGTTGGTAATCTACCCTAATTTCAGGCTCTCCGGACATAAGTCTAATAAACCTGATGATTTCTGGTGGCGTGTGATGGCTGTCATTTTTTTTGAGGTATCTGGGCAGAAAATCATAGACCTCAAAAACGCCGTCATTACCTGAGAAAACCGTTTTTAAAAGACATGTGTTTTCTACGTATTGTTGTTCAACCTTATAATCATTAGCAACGATAAATTGAAAATGACCTCCCTTGTCCTGATCTAATAATCTGGCGAAAATAGAAGGCGAATCAAATTCCGGTAAGCAACACCAATCTAAACTTCCTCTTTGATCGATAAGTGCCGCAGACCGGCAGTTTCCTATGATGCCGTAATTTAAATTTTTCATTTAGTTGATTTATTAGCGATTGGTTAAAATATTTTTTAAATTAACAAAAATATTTTTTACCAAGAATTATGAGTAAAACAATTATTGTATCAAACCGATTACCCTTGCAAATATCACGCGAAGGTAGCGAAATAGAAGTAAAGTCAAGTGTAGGAGGCTTAGCAACAGGCATGAAATCTATCCATCAGGAAGGCAACGGTATTTGGGTAGGCTGGTCTGGTCTGACAGATGAGGAAATTGATAAAAGCATAGAAGACAAAGTAGACCAAGAAATTAAAAAGGCAAAATGTGAACAAGTTCGCCTAAATGAAGAAGATATAAAAAAATATTATCTGGGTTTTAGTAACCGCGTTTTATGGCCATTATTTCATTACTTTTTAGAATTTACTGAGTTTGATAATTATTCATGGCAAATCTATGAGCGGGTAAACCAAAAATTTGCCGATGTAGTTATAGATCAAATTGACGATGGCGATATGGTATGGGTCCATGATTACCAACTTTTGTTGCTGCCCGGTATGATTAAAGAAGCTAAACCCAATACCACCATAGGTTTCTTTCTGCATATTCCATTTCCTTCTTTTGAGATTTTTAGAACATTTCCTAAGCGCCGGGAGATTTTAAACGGCATGTTAGGCGCTGATCTTCTGGGCTTTCATACCTATGATTATGAACGCCATTTTTTAAGCTCGGTTAAAAGAATTTTGCGAAAAGACGTCCACTTTAATAAAATCACTTATGGCGATAGGTTGATTAAAGTAGATTCGTTCCCCATGGGTATTGATTATGATAAATTTTACAATACTGCAAAGGAGCATCAACTAAAAAAAGAAAAGGACAAATCAGAATTACAACGCCGTTTAGATTCCCATTTAAAGACAAAAGAAGGTGTAAAAATGATTTTGTCCATAGATCGGCTTGACTACACAAAAGGCATTCCTAACAGAATACGTGCTTTTGAATATTTTCTGGAAAAATATCCGGAGTATATAGAAAAAATAAGATTGATCATGTTAGCGGTTCCCTCTCGTTCTTCAGTGCCGCAATACAAAAAGCTTAAAAGAGAAACAGATGAACTGGTAGGCAGAGTTAACGGAAAGTTTTCTACGGTAAGTTGGACGCCTATCTGGTATTTTTACAGAACCATGCCATTTGATAATCTCATAGATTTATACACCTCATCAGAAGTTGCTTTTATCACCCCGGTGCGTGACGGGATGAACCTGGTTGCTAAAGAATATGTCGCAACGCGGACAAAGCAAGACGGTGTGTTGATATTAAGTGAAATGGCCGGCGCTGCTAATGAGATGAACGAAGCCTTACTGATTAATCCTTATAACTTTGAGCAAATGGCTGATGCGCTTAAACAAGCCATCGAAATGCCTAAAGAAGAACAAAAACATAGAATTAAATTATTGCAAAAACGCTTATCCCGCTATAATGTAGAAAAATGGGGCAAAGAATTTATGAAAGCCCTGGTAGATACGAAAAACATCGCAAAAGTGACTCAAGCTAAACGATTGAATGATGCGATTATAGAACAAATGATAGATAAGATTAAATCTTCTAAGCGTACATTAATGCTTCTGGATTACGACGGTACGCTTATTTGCTTTAAAGATAAACCACAGGATGCCGCCCCGGACGATGCTTTAAAAAAGTTGTTAGATAGTTTACAAGAAATTAAAAATTTGGATATCGGCATAGTGAGCGGTAGGAGTAAAGATGATTTAAACAAATGGTTTGGTGATAAAAGTTATCATCTTATTTCTGACCATGGTGTATGGGTAAAAATGGCTGATCAAGACTGGGAGATGACAGAACACCTCAATACAGATTGGATTAGCGATATCCATCCTGTTTTAGAAACCTTTGTAGACAGAACGCCGGGTACTTTTATAGAACAAAAAAATTATTCACTGGCATGGCATTACAGAAATGCCGACCCGGAAATGGCTAAACAAAGGGTGATGGAACTCAACACCGTGTTAACCAGTTTTATTTCTAATACTGACCTTAGCGTCATAGAAGGGAATAAAGTGCTTCAAATAAAAAGCAATAAAGTCAATAAAGGAAGATCGGGTAATTATTTACTTAACAAGTTAGACTACGATCAGACTTTTGGCATAGGTGATGATTGGACTGATGAGTTTATGTTTGAAGAACTACCGGACAACAGTTTTACCATTAAAGTGGGGATAAGAAAAACAAAAGCCAAATTTTTTGTCAAAAATCAACAGCAAGTTCGCCAATTGCTGATGCGTTTTGCTGATGAGTTAAAAAGCTGATTATTCCTGATCAGAATCATTAGTATCATCTTTTTTATCCTTGGCTTGATAGGATGAGCGATATGAAGATTTATAAGTGCTTTTGTATTTACCTGATGACTGGTTAGCTTTGTTTTTATCGTCTGCTTCCTGCTCTTCATTTTGTCGTTTCATTTCCTCACCTATTTGCGCAGAGGCTCTAAATGAAGTGATCATTTGGTTAAGCATATCGCTTCCGGCTTCCGGTGAATTAGGAAGTAAAATCAAATTAGAATTATTTTGCTCACCTACAGATTGTAAGGTGTCGTAATGCTGCGTCACCACGATTAAAGCCGAGGCTTCCTGAGAGTTGATACCTACGTTGTTCAGTACATCCACACTCTCTTCTAAACCGCGGGCGATTTCTCTACGCTGATCGGCTATGCCCTGTCCCTGAAGTCTTTTGCTTTCCGCCTCAGCTCTGGCTTTGGCCACTATTTTGATGCGTTCTGCTTCTGCTTCAAACTCTGCTGCTGTTTTTTCCCGTTCAGAGGCGTTAATTCTGTTCATAGAATCTTTAACTTGCTGATCGGGATCAATATCTGTTACTAAGGTTTTAATAATGTCATAACCGTAATCTAACATAGAATCGTTTAATTCTATTTTTACCGCATCGGCAATATCGTTTTTACGCTCAAACACATTGTCTAACTTCATTTTAGGCACTTCCGCCCTAACGACATCAAAAACATAAGACGTGATTTGTGCGCGCGGACTTTCTAATTTGTAAAACGCATCATAAACAGAGTCTGTCATTACCCTAAATTGAACAGACACTTTTAACCTTACAAATACATTATCTTTTGTTTTCGTTTCGACATTAACATCTAATTGCTGTACTTTTAGGTTTATTCTACCGGCAATTTTATCGATTAAAGGAATTTTAAAATGAATTCCGGAATTTCTGTAGTATTGAAATTTCCCAAATCTTTCGATGATAGCCGCTGTCTTTTGCTTGACGATGAAAAACGTCAGGAAAAACAAAATAGCCAGAATAATGACACCTAAAACTATATAATACATAATCAAAACATATTTGGTTGAAAATTACTAAAAAAAGCATAAGTTGAGGCTTTACGGGTCATAAAATTTAATAAATCGATAATCTTTTTGCGATATGGAGCCATACGACTTATTTTTGAAAAAAAATAGAATGGCGCAGATAAGGATCACAAAACAGTTCACATTTGAGACGGCGCATGCGCTTTACGGCTATGACGGTAAGTGCAAGCATGTCCACGGTCATAGCTATAAGCTGGATGTATGCGTAATAGGTAAGCCGATAGCACACCAAGACCATGTCAAGTACGGTATGCTCATCGACTTTGGCGACCTTAAGAAAATCGTGAAGAAGGAAGTGGTCGATCCGATGGACCATGCCATCATTCTTAATAAAAACACACCGCATAAAGAATTGGGTGAACATCTCATAAGTTCTGGGCATGATGTGATATTTGTGGACTATCAACCTACCACCGAGATGATGATCGAGGATTTTGCACATTGTATCAAAAATGCGCTACCGCAGAATGTCAAGCTGCATTCCCTAAAACTTCGCGAGACCGCTACCGGCTTTGCGGAATGGTTTGCCGCTGACCAAGCTTAAGGGATCATTGATATCGATTGGTGAATGTGTCTTTTTATTATCCCTAAATCAGCTTTGATGTGTGCTCACCACAGAGGCACGATGTGCACAGAGAATAGGGAAATGCAAGGAACGCGCTTTGTGTTCTCCGAGACTCCGTGGTGAAGTTATTTTTTAGAAGATCATTTTACTGATAAATGTTGATTCTTTTAAAATTATTGGGCTGAAAGGATGATACAATTATAAACCGCCAAGGCGCAATGTTCGCAAAGAAAAACATTATCCTACTATTAAGGAATGGGTTTTAAATACCATCATTCGTTTCGTATTGGGTTTCTGCGGCCCTTCCATCATAGCCTATTTCCGTGAGGTAACGGGAAAAAATATCGGCATAACCATGCGTGCAGATCACTTTTTCACAACGGCTTCCCCTTATCGCATATAAGAGTCCATCCCAATCGCAATGATCGCTGAGCACAAATCCCTGATCGATGGCGCGGCGTCTTCTGTTTCCCCGAAAGGTCATCCAGCCGCTGGCCGATGCGGTCACATAAGGCACCATTTTTCTTATCCAGGTCGTGCCATGCGCACTTGGTGGCGCGATAACGATATTACCTTTGATATCGTTCTTTTTCGTGTCTCGCGTGATCTTTGTGGTTTCGGGCAGATCGATTATCGGTCGTAGTACTTCCGTCAAATTTTCTATCGCGCCGTGTGTATAAACATCACCAATGCTGGTATCAAGGTATTTCATCACGCGTTGCGCTTTACCTAATGCATAAGCGAAAAGTACGGATGTCCGCCCATCTTCCCTGTTCTTCTTCCACCATTGATTGATCTCCTGCATCACCTCATCCTGAGGTTTCCATTTGAAGGCCGGTAAACCAAAGGTGCATTCCGTGATGAAGGTATGACATTCCACCGGTTCGTAGGCTGCGGAAACGCCATCGGCTTCCGTCTTATAATCGCCGGAAAACACCCAAACCTCACCCCGATGTTCTACGCGGATCATGGCACTGCCTATGACATGACCGGCCGGATGAAGACTGAACTTCACACCATTGACCGAAAAGGATTCGCCATATTCCATGCCGGACACATTGATCTCGCCCAGGCGATGTTTGGCAATGGGAATAGTGTCATGATGCATGATGTAATGCTTGTTGCCCCAGCGCGAATGATCGGCATGACCGTGCGAGATAATGGCCTTATCCACGGGCTTCCATGGATCTAAGTAAACATCGGCTTTCTCGCAGTAGATGCCTCTATCATTAAAAACCAGTAAGGGTTGGCTCATGTTCTTTTTTTGCAAAATAATCGGCTGGAAAAGAAAATGCAGGGCTTTTAATCTTAGCTTAACGCTTGTAGCCTAATTTTTCGCGTAATCTTCCCAGAACATCATCGGCCACGATCCTCGCTTTCTCGGCTCCTTTTGCCAGCGCATCATCGATCTTTTGACGGTCGTTCATCAGGTTTTGATATTGTTCCCGCATCGGGTTGAACTCCGATTTGATCAATTCGAACAGCGCCTGTTTTGCATGACCATAGCCAAAGTTGCCGGCCTCGTATTTTTTCCTGAGTTCCTGTGTCTCTTCCTTGCTGGCGATGATCTCATAGAGCTTGAACACATTGCAAGTATCCGGATCCTTGGGTGCTTCCAGTGGCGTACTGTCCGTCTCGATCTGCATGATGGACTTGCGCAGTTTTTTATCGGTCTGGAAGATATCTATGGTGTTGCCTTTTGATTTGCTCATCTTCTCACCGTCCTTTCCCGGCACGAACACCATGTTTTCGCGTATCTTTTCTTTAGGAAGCACTAAAATATCGCCTAATTGATGGTTGATCTTTTGTGCCACATCGCGGGTGATCTCCAAATGCTGTAGTTGGTCCTTCCCTACCGGAACGACCTCAGCGTCATAACATAGGATATCGGCGGCCATCAGCATCGGATAGGTGAAGAGACCGGCATTGACATCTTCCAGTCGATCAGATTTATCTTTAAAGGAATGCGCCAGTGTCAAACGCTGATAAGGGAAATAACAACCCAGATACCAGGCGAGTTCCGTCACCTGTGGCACATCGCTCTGGCGGTAGAAGACGGTCTTTTCAATATCGAGGCCAAAGGCCAACCAGGCGGCAGCCGTCGCGTAGGTGTTCTCGCGAAGCTGTTCTGCATCCTTGATCTGCGTGAGCGAGTGCAGGTCTGCGATGAACAGAAAGGATTCGTTGGCCGGATCATTGGCCATATTGACGGCCGGTTGGATCGCGCCCAGGATATTGCCTAAATGCGGTACGCCCGTGCTCTGAACGCCGGTAAGTATTCTCGCCATATCAAGTTTTTTTTCCAAATATACTTGTTTTCAAAATCCGATATGAATGAATTTGTAAATTTGAACCGTTAATTAGAAATTCGATGAGCTTCATTTGGCGAATATGGTTTTATTTCCTTATCCTGATAGCTACTTTATTGCTATTGCCTTTCTTGTTCGTTACTACCTTGCGGGAGCAGTTCTATCCTTATTTCTTCCAGGTCGCTAAGGTCTGGTCTGCGATCATTCTTTATGGCATGGGTTTTTATCCTGATTTCAAGAACAGGGAGAACTTTAACAAAGCGGATAAGTTCATTTTAATGGCGAATCATAGCAGTATGATAGATATCATGATGATGTTCTTGTTGGCCAAACAACCTTTTGTTTTCGTAGGCAAAAAAGAGCTGGCGAAAATGCCTTTGTTCGGTTATTTTTATAAGCGCAGTTGCATCCTTGTGGATCGCGGCGACCTGAAGAGCCGACAAAAGGCCTTCCAGCAGACCGATGAACGCCTGTCACAAGGCGTGAACGTTTGTATCTTCCCCGAGGGAAAAGTGCCGGACGATCCGGATATCACCCTTGACCGTTTCAAGGATGGACCTTTTAAATTGGCCATCAACCACGGCCTGGCGATAATGCCGATAAGTTTTCCCGATAATAAGAAGCGATTTCCTTATAAGCTCACGGGTGGCCAACTCGGAAGATTGCGGGCATTCGTCCACGAACCGATCATGGCCAAAGGGATGGAGCTGAACCTCAAGAACAAACGATTCCTTAGTCAACAGACGCGCGAGGCGATCTTGTCGGGGTTATGAATAATAGGTTATAGATGTTGGATTTTAGATTCTAGATTTTGAATATTCTTTGTTATAGTGGTAGGCTTTTTCTAAATAGGGATATCCTTTCTCATGGTACAGCCTCTACGGCCTGGCAGGTACTATCAGAGGGAAGAAGCTGAAAAATCGACTTTTATTTTCAGTTGATTCAATTCAGCATCATTATAAGGTGCGATCTCATTACGCTGTAATTGCGAAATGATCATACTTGGATGCAGCAGATATTGCTAAAATGGG
>JAVLBJ010000062.1:0-14485 GCA_031581455.1 Psychroflexus sp.
TTGGTCTCACATCTATTATCCAGCACCTAAAATCTTAGTCGGAAGCGACTCATAACTTATATAAAATTGATATTTAGTTACTTATGCTGTCTTATGTCCTGAATCTAATAGCCAATATCCTAATTGGACAAGTCAAGTTTTTAATTCAATCTAAAATCTTTGCACGCTTTTATTAACTCATTAGGTAGAAAAGTGAGTTTGTATTTTAGATCAGCATCATTTAGTCAGTCATTATAATTACGTATTTTTGCAATATGACTGAAGTAGAAGAAAATGCGGTTCAAGCCGGCACCTTGCTACCTATAATGGAAGATTTTTATACCATTCAGGGAGAAGGACATCATACGGGCTTAGCCTCTTATTTTATAAGGATTGGCGGGTGTGATGTAGGTTGTCACTGGTGCGATGTAAAAGAAAGCTGGAATCCGGATTTGCATCCGCCTAAATCAATAGATGATATCGTAGACAAAGCTTTAGCCAAGTCATCAACTGTTGTAATCACCGGTGGTGAACCACTCACATGGAATATGCAACCATTAACTGAGCGTCTAAAGTCAGCTGATGCTAAAATTCACATTGAAACTTCAGGAGCATATAAACTTACTGGTATATGGGACTGGATTTGTTTATCGCCCAAGAAAAATAAACTACCTACCACAGAGATTTATCCGCTGGCTGATGAGCTGAAAGTGATTATTTTTAATAAACATGATTTTAAATTTGCTGAAGAGCAAAGAAAAAATGTTAGCGACAAGTGCCTGCTTTATCTCCAGCCGGAGTGGAGTGTTCGAGATAAAATGATGCCCCAAATAGTAGAATACATCATGGATAATCCAGAATGGCGCATATCGCTTCAAACGCATAAATATCTAAGAATACCTTAACATAATTCAGTGTAGTTAGCTAAACTATGTTAAAAAAGGTTGAAAATTAATTTATATAGAGTAAATCAATAGTGCATTATCAAGCAAACAAGTCTGTTCGAGTGAATTTCTGCAAGGAATTTATATCGAGAACTTGGTCATTGGTTCAAAATCGTATTATCGTTACATTTTTTCTTGCTTTCGCATCAAAAAACCACTACCATTGACGTTTTTTTGTATGTGCTTGATAACGTGATTTTTGTGTTTTCCCTTGAGGGAAATGCCGATAGGCAAAGGGTGTTATTTCGTGATTAAAAGCTCTTGATAAACACTCTTCTCCCGTCCCGCTTAAAATAGCGGGAAGCTCCCTATCGTATTTAAAAACGTCACTTTTTATTAAATAAAATTTGCAAAATTTTCGGAGGCTCGAATTGACAGATTTTGTTTTAAATTTTTATAGTAATGCAATACTAATACAGTGTAAATATCTTTAGGTAAATTTAACTTTTGACATAATATAACTTCGCGTTAATTATTTATCAAATAATTTAAAAATCAAAATTCACTTTTTAGCTTTATAAAAATTTTTATATGAAACTTTCTTATTTTACCCCAATCGTATTTGTATTACTTTTATTTTCATCTTGTAGTGATGATGATAACTCAAGTCAAAATACAGAGCTTACTTATGACCTGGTACAGAACAATAGTTCTAATGTTTCAGGTAGTGCTACCTTCAGAGAATTGGAGAATGGTGATGTAGAACTTGTGCTAACGCTCAATAATATTGAAAATGATGCTGACCATCCGGCACATATCCATTATAATTCAATAAGTGAAGGTGGTGATGTTTTTGTCGATTTAAATAATGTACAGGGCAACACATCCCAAAGTATTACGACTTTTAACGAGGATATTGAAGGAAATCTTCTTGAGTTTTCTGACATATCTTTCTTAGATGCGCATATCAACGTACATCAAAGTCCTAATAATTTAGATGTTATTGCTCAGGGAAATATCGGTAGTAATGTGGATTCCTCTTCTAATAATGATAATGGAGGAAGTGGCGGTTATTAAATAAATTACAAAATACTATAATATTGAAGCCCAGATATCTGGGCTTTTTTTTGTGACAAATTTTACTATATCCGTGCATAACTAGGTCAATTAAATTTGAACAAGAAATTTAATATTAACTATAAAAATAGTTTTGCAACTACAAAAATAGTTATATCTTTGTATCAAATTGATGTTATGGAATTAAAAAAACTTACCGATCAAGAAGAACTTATCATGGTTAGTTTATGGCGGCTAAAAAAAGCGTTTGTAAAAGAGATCGTGGCTGATATGGAAAAAGACCTCCATTATAATACGGTATCAACAGTAGTAAGAAAGTTAGAGTTGAAAGGCTTTATCGGTCATGAGGATTTTGGAAATACGCATCGTTATTATCCTAAAATAAGTAAAGAAAGCTACCGGGAATTTATCATGGAACGTGAATCTAAAAAATATTTTGACGGTTCTATAAAAAATATGGTTTCCTATTTTGCAGTAAAAGAGAAAATCAGCCAAAAAGACCTCGAAGAGATTTTACAACTAATCAAAAAAGATTAAAGATGGACTTATTCTTATATTTATTAAAAAGCAGCTTACTTATTTTAGTGTTTTTTCTGCTTTACTATTTTTCATTGCGGAAAGATACTTATCATGAGCTAAAGAGAAATTATCTTATATTAGGATTACTTATATCAGTGACTTTGCCACTCATCACATTTACCCAAACTGTAGAGATAGATAACTCAAACATTACCCAACTACAATATAAAGAAGCTTCAAGTAATTCTGCACCTTTAAGTGATCAATCAGAAGTATTAAGGCTTGATTGGGAAAACGTATTTCTATATACCTATTTTTTACTGGCAGGTTCATTATTGCTTTTTTTTACCTATAAATATTTAAAGCTTTATAGGCTGATTTCTCAAACTGATCATATTACCTATAAACAGACTAAGGTCCATATCATCGATGAATCTGTTGACCCTTTTTCTTTTTTTAATCATATAGTTATTAGTAAAAAAGATTATCGATCAGGTGACTCAAAAATGATAATTACGCATGAACTTGAACACATTAAACAATATCATTATATGGATATTTTACTCATGAATCTCTTTTGTATAATGTTTTGGTTTAACCCAATTATCTGGCTGTATAAAAAAATAGCTGTTCAAAACTTAGAGCATCTGGTTGACGAGCACTGCATAGATCAACTTGATAACAAGACTAACTATCAGTATTTATTGGTCAATGCAAGTTTACCAACATCTGATTATCCATTAATAAAAACAAATATTTTTCAACCTTCCATAAAACAAAGAATTATGATGATGAACAAACCCCAAACAAAAAGACTTAACTTTTTAAAGACATTACTAATACTTCCAATCTTAGCCCTGTTTTTCATGAGCTTTCAGAAGCAAGTGGCTTATAAAGAAATCAATACAGAAAATGATCAATTCATTACAAGTGCTAAAGACAGCTTAAAGAAAAATGAAATGCTCATTGTGAAAATTACACAAGATGCAGATATGGAATATTTAACTTCCATTAAGGAAGTAATGCTTAAGAAATATCAAATAAATCTAAAATATTTAGACGTGATCTTCAAAGACAGCCAACTTGTGAGTTTAAATCTTGAAGTGGACTCTAATGATGGTTTTAAGGGTAGTGCTGGTTTTAAAAACACTGTTCTTCCTGGACTTTATTTTTATAGAGATTATAGTGAGGATTCAAAAAATCCATTTGGAATTGGTTCTTTGCCGCTACCAACTGAAATAGCATCAGGAAAAAATGATAGTACTAACATAAATTCTAGAATTGTTTTCTCACCATCAACTAAAAAGGGCGATAAAGCTAACACTGCTAACCAGACAAATTACAATCTAAAAGCAAATTTAGCATCCAAAGAAAATGCTTTATACAGTAAAATTAAACGAATAAGAAAATTTCAAATTAATGGTAAAACTTATAAAAAAGCCGATATAACCAATAAAACGATTATTTTAAAGGAATTTGAATTCATCAATGATAATAAAATGATTATCAAGGGCGACATTATAGAAAAAGAAGAATTCAAGACCTACTTAAAAAATGAAATCATAAAACCTAAGGATGAAGACAATAGTACTCATCAACTGCTTTCTTTTGATAAAGATAAAGAACCAAGGTTAATGACCATAGAAGGTTCGCCAATCTCAAAAAAAGAATAGTTCTTTAAAAATATTCTAAGGATTCAAAAATTCTCCGGCCCAGTCATCTCCCGCTTTGAACAACGCGCGTATATGGTTGGGTCTTTTTAATTGTAGGTATTCAATAGTATCAGGAACCAGCTTGAGTACCAAAAAATGATGTTCATCACCATATTCTACTTCGTCAGGATTCTTTATGGGTTTTCCCGGAGCTTTCTTTGTGATAAAATCATGCTGTGACCTTCCCTGAACACGACTCCAGCGGTCTTCATAATAATCGCCTTTATCTATCATTTCCATTTGACCGTTCAGGGTGATCTGCATCAATTTTTTATGGTTGTACATCACAATAGAGGCGTTAGGATTCTCTTTCAGTTCTTTGACCTTATTGCTCCGTGCATCCGTATAGATAATGGGTTGATGCTCATGGACCACATCTCTCAGAACTACGGTTCGCTGATGAGGCTTTCCATCAGCAACCGTAGCTAAATAGACAAAACGAAAGTCATGCTTCTTTTTCAAGTAGCCGAACTTCATTTCGTCTTTAAGATCATTGAAAATTTCCTGTAACATACTTACATTTCTAAGACAACGCGAAATCTTGCTTCGTTGTTCATCATTCTATCATAAGCTTCCTGTGCTTTTTCCAGCGGGTAGGTTTCTATCATAGGTAAAGTGGAGAATAACGCACTAAAATCTAAAGTTTCTTCAGAATCCGTCGCCGTACCACTTGGCCAGCCGGCGATGGACTTTCTTCCCATCAAAAGATCTAGCGGACTGACTTCTACCATATCGCCGGTGGCGGCCACCACTAATAATTGACCATTTCTGCCAAGACCTTTCACTACGGAAGATATGGCCTTTGAATGTGGTGCTGTCGCTAATATCAGATCGGCACCGCCTAATTTTTGAAGTTCTTCTGCTGCATCTTGCGCTTTAGCATTGATAAAATGATGGGCTCCGAGCTCTTCTGCTAATTTTTTCTTGTCATCACTGGTAGAAATAGCAACAGTTCTAAATCCCATTTTATGGGCATATTGAATGGCCAAATGACCTAAACCGCCTATTCCTTGTACAGCAACCGTATCACCGGCTTTAGCAGATGAATTTCTCATGGCATTAAAAACCGTGATTCCAGCACACAATAAAGGAGCCGCATCAGTCGATTTCAAAGTATCCGGCACACCTACAATGGCTTCTTTAGGAGCGCATACATATTCTGCGTAGCCGCCGTCGTATGAAATTCCACAAACTTGTGCATTTTCACAATTCACAAAATCACCACGTTTACAAGCAGGGCATTCAAAGCAATGTCCGCCATGCCAGCCTACGCCGGCGCGATCGCCTTTTTTCCAGTTGTTCACATCATCGCCGACATCTTCCACTACACCGATGACCTCATGACCTGGGACTCGAGGATATTCAATGCCCGGGAATGCGCCTTCTTTCGTAAACATATCACTGTGGCAGATGCCACATGCTTCTACTTTAATCAGTACTTCGTTTGCTTTTGGACTCGGCTTATCGATTTCTACAATCTCAAAATCCGAACCTGCTTGTTTGATCTGTGCTACTTTCATAATTTTTATTACAAATATCAATCTTTATATCCACGATGATTTTAATTTTATACTAAAGTTGATCAGATAATAGGCTGATAAAGTTTCATGATCATAATACTTCTAAAAATCTAAACTTATAAGATCATCAATTTTAAAATAAATCCCAACTATTAAATCAACTATTCTATTGAAAAGTTTAATTTTACGCATCAATTTAATAACATGGATAAAGTATTAGTTGTAGATTTTGGATCTCAATACACTCAATTGATTGCCAGAAGGATAAGAGAATTGAATATTTATTGTGATATCTATCCTTTTCATCATTTACCGGAAAACATAGAAGAATTTTCTGCTTACGTCCTTTCAGGCAGTCCTTTTTCAGTCACAGCTGAAGATGCGCCAGTCATAGATACCTTGCTTTTTGACACAAATAAACCTGTGCTTAGCATTTGCTTTAGCGCCCAATATTTGGTAAAACATCATGGAGGAAAAGTGGAAAAATCTAATAAGCGAGAATTTGGAAGAGCACGTATTCAAATCGTAGAGGAAGATGATTTTATGGATAGTGTTAATAATGACTCTCAGGTGTGGATGTCTCACAGTGATACAATTCTTGAGTTGCCCGCCACATTTGAAAGAATAGCCAGTACAGAAGATGTAGAAAATGCAGCTTTTAAAATAGCAGATACAAAAATTTATGGTATTCAGTTTCATCCGGAGGTTTATCATACCACCGATGGTCTAAAAATGTTACACAATTTTCTGGTGAACATTAGCGGATTAAAGCAATCCTGGACACCTGAAGTGTTTGTTGATTTTACAGTTGATCAATTGAAAGAAGAAATACAAGATCAAAAAGTCGTTTTAGGCTTGAGCGGTGGTGTAGATTCTAGCGTGGCGGCGATGCTGTTACATCAGGCAATCGGCAAAAACCTGTATTGCATTTTTGTTAATAACGGATTACTTCGTAAAAACGAGTTCGATCAGGTCTTACATCAGTATAAGGATATGGGATTGAATGTCAAAGGGGTTGATGCCAGCGATAGGTTCCTTGATGCCCTGGAAGGTGTTAGCGATCCTGAGGAAAAACGCAAGAAAATAGGCAATACTTTTATTGATGTTTTTGACGATGAAGCCCATGAGATTAAAGATGTTAATTTCTTAGCGCAGGGAACGATTTATCCGGATGTGATTGAATCTGTATCCGTAAACGGCCCCTCAGCTACTATTAAATCTCACCATAATGTTGGTGGTTTACCAGATTATATGAAGCTTCAAGTGGTAGAACCGCTTAAATCACTTTTTAAAGATGAAGTAAGAAGAGTAGGGAAGGAGCTGGGAATTGATCCAACTTTACTAGGTCGACACCCCTTTCCCGGACCAGGTTTAGCGATTAGAATATTAGGTGAAATAACACGCGAAAAAGTAGCCTTATTACAAGAGGTAGATGATATTTACATCAATGAATTGCGCGAATGGAATTTATATGACGATATTTGGCAAGCTGGAGCGATTTTACTTCCGGTAGAAAGTGTAGGCGTAATGGGAGATGAGAGAACCTATGAAAAAGTTGTGGCCTTAAGAGCAGTAGAATCTACTGACGGTATGACGGCAGATTGGGTTGATTTACCTTATGCTTTTTTGCAAAAAGTATCAAATAAAATAATAAATAGGGTTTCCGGTGTTAATCGAGTAGTGTATGACATAAGTTCAAAACCACCGGCAACTATAGAATGGGAATAAATATGTTGGTTAGAAATATCATTTTTATCATAGCCTTTTTTTGCTTTGCCTCAATGCAAAGTCAACAACTTGAAGCCTATGAAGTCAAAAAGGGAGAAACCTTGCAATCTATTGCTCGTCAATTTAAAGTGTCTGCTAATCAGATTTTAGAGTATAATCCTGATTTAAGCAAATCAGGTGCTTTAGAATCACAAACTATTTTTATTCCCGTTCAATCACAGTCTAAATTATCATTTATAGATTATAAAGTTACATCAGGAGAAACCCTTTGGAGTATAGCACAATCTTATAGTTTAAAGGTCAAGGATATTAAAAAACACAATCCATCTTTAAACAACAGAGAATTAGAATCTCAAGAAATCATTAGGATACCTGTAAGAAAATTAAATACTAACAGCTCTAAATCTATCAATCAATCAATTACAAACTCAAATTTTAAAACACTAAAACATTTGGTTTTACCTAAAGAAACCAAGTATGGCATTGCCAGACAGTACGGTGTTGAAGTTAGCGATTTAGAAAAGTCTAACCCATCAATAAAAACTTTACAGCCCGGTCAAATATTGACGATACGGAGAAAATTAGATAAAAACAAGAAGAAAATTCCAGCTTACATAGGCTATCGTTATTATAAAGTACCTGATGATGCCACTATCTACAGTTTGACTAATGAATATGATGTTGATCAAAAAGAACTGGAAGCCATAAACCCAGCTTTAAAAAACCTCGGCCTTCAGGCAGGCATGATCTTGAAACTCCCCAAAGAAATAACTGCAGATCAGACAACCGGTTTGTTTTCTGATGAACCGATTGATTTTAGAACAAAAATCAAAAATTACGATAGAAAATATATTGATCTCTTCCTGCCACTCAATTTAGAAAGATTTGATAATGATACCTTAAATAAACAAAAAATATTAGCAGAAAACCAACTTACACAGATTGCATCTGATTTTTACATGGGCGCGCTTATCGCTATAGATTCTGCAAAAACCTTAGGGATTGACGTAGATCTCAGACTTTTTGATACAAAATCAAACCCTGCTGAAGTTGATGATATCTTAAACAATTATAGCTTTAGTCAAACTCAGCTTATTATAGGTCCGGTCATACCGCAAAATCTACAGAAAGTGATTAATGATTTAAGCAATCAGCAAATACCTGTCGTAGCGCCTTTAAGTGAACCGGTTGAAATGAAAGATAATGCAGTAAATACATTACCTGGCGAATCTATTAGACAAAAAGCTCTGATTTCATATCTCAAATCAAATTATGAAAATCAGAACCTACTTGTTGTTTCAGATAGTGCCGATTATAAGACCAACTACCGTTTTAAATACACATTCCCCGAAGCTAAAATAATTGAAACCGGTAAAAATTATGTCCAGCAAACCAATATCTTACAGCACTTATCTACAGAGAAGGAAAATTTTGTTGTGCTTACAAGCGATGAGTTAGGTATCGTAGAAAGCACCATCAACCATCTACATAGCCTGGAGGAATATCCTATTAAAAAAATAAATAGTGAGGGCGAAAAAGAGGTTGTAAAAGTTAAAAATCATGATATCAGATTATTTAGTAGCTCGAGGAAAAACTTTTTTGAAGATGAAATAGATAATGATTACCTGAGCAAAATGAAATTTATTGTGGTTGATAATTCCAGACAATTAGCTATAAATAAGCCTACAGAATTTATGCATGCTTTCTATGAAGAAAACGGATTCTATCCTAATAAATATTGCATTAGAGGATATGATTTAATGTTTGATTTAATTTTAAAGCTTTCAGCTTCAGCTGATTTCTATAGCACTTTAGCGCTTCCGGGTTTTGCAGATTATAATTTTAGCAAGTTTAGCTATCAAAAAAACAGTTTTAATTCAGGTTATATCAACGAAGGCTATTACTTTATACAATACGATCAGGACTTAACTACTAAATTAATCAATACTTTAAAGGAAGATAAATCAACTGATCAAATGACCGAAAAAATAAAAGATTACTAACGTGAGATCGATAAAAAAAGTATGATAAAATGTTGATAATCAATAAATAAAATCCTTTGTTATTCCTCCAGGGAAGAAAACATGTTTTGGAATTATCCCCTTGAGTGGATTATAGGGGCGTTTTGAAGTTAAACTATTTGTGAATGTAGGTTAAGTTATTTATAAACAGTTTTATATAAATCGAAATTAGACTAGTAGCCCTCTTCTACAAATTAAAATATATTAAACGATAGTCTAAAATCATAAACTTAAAGCATCAGCCTTTTCTTTAGCCTGCTTAAACTCTTTAAGCAAGTTATGAACGATTTGCTTAGCGGGCAATATGTCATTGATCAATCCTGAAATCTGTCCGATTTCTAATTCACCATCATCCAGATCACCCTCAAACATCCCGCGTTTGGCTCTTGCTCTTCCTAAATGAGTTTTTAGCTCATCTTTGTTAGTCCCTTTTTGGTACAAGTCTTGAATTTCTTCAAAAAACTTATTCTTAATCATTCTTACCGGAGCAAGTTCTTTAAGCGTCAGCATGGTATCACCTTCATGACTATCTATCACTTTTTGTTTAAAGGCAGAATGAGAAGAAGCTTCATGACTGGCCACAAATCGCGTTCCTATTTGTACGGCATCAGCTCCTAAAATCATGGCGGCAAAAACGGCCTGACCATTGCCAATACCACCAGCTGCAATAACCGGTATATTAACCGCCTGTCTCACCATAGGGATCAATGTAAATGTTGTGGTCTCTTCACGACCGTTATGTCCACCAGCCTCAAAACCTTCAGCTACTATAGCATCAACGCCTATTTTCTCTGCTTTTTGAGCAAATTTTACACTGCTTACCACATGAACTACGGTTATGCCGTGTTCTTTTAAATAAGACGTCCAGGTAGCTGGATTGCCCGCAGAGGTAAATACTATTTTGACATTATTTTCTACTATGATCTTCATTACCTGATCAATATCAGGATAAAGCAAAGGCACGTTAACAGCAAATGGCTTCTTGGTGGCTTGCTGACATTTTAGAATATGTTCTTTTAAAATATCGGGATACATGGAGCCGGCACCTATAATGCCTAATCCGCCGCAATTACTCACAGCACTGGCTAATTTCCAGCCGCTAGCCCATATCATACCGGCTTGTATAATAGGATATTGTATATTAAATAAGGAGGTTATTCTGTTGTTTGTCATAGCCTTATATCAAGTGATCACACCGCTTCCTAAAAGTTCGTCGCTCTCATAAAAAGCCACAAATTGGCCTGATGTAATGGCAAATTGAGGCGTATCGAACTTTACAAGTAAACCATCTTCCATCATTTCTATTTGAACATTAGCCAGACTTTGTCTATAGCGTATTCTGGCTTCGCAGTGAAGTTGCTCACCTACATTTAAAGCCCTATCAGTTCTTAACCAATGGATATCAGAAAGATTCACCCATAATTCATCTGCATATAATCCGGGGTGGTCTTTACCCTGACCTACATAAACAATATTTTTTTCAACTTCTGTCCCTATGACAAAAAGAGGCTCAGGTGTACCGCCCACGGCTAAACCTTTGCGCTGTCCATTGGTGAAATAATGCGCACCTTCATGATGGCCTACTACTTTTCCCATTTCCGGTTGATAAACCACTTTGTTTGATTTTTTTGTTAGCGTATCGGCTGAAAATGAAAATACAGGCTCAAATACTTCAGCATCAGTCGGAATCTCAATGATATCACCTTCTTTAGGGGCTAATTTTTGTTTCAAAAAATCAGGTAATTTCACCTTTCCTATAAAACATAAGCCTTGAGAATCTCGCTTATCTGCCGTAATCAAATCGTTATCCTTAGCTATGGCTCTCACTTTATCTTTATGAAGTTCACCAATGGGAAAGAGAGTTTTACTAAGCTGATATTGATTGAGTTGACATAAAAAATAAGATTGATCTTTATTGGGATCTACACCACTTAATAATCTGTAAAAAGTTTGTCCGTTTTTTTCAGTTGATGCTTTTCTGCAGTAATGACCTGTGGCTACATAATCAGCACCTAATGATAGTGCAACATCCAGAAAAACGTCAAACTTTATTTCCCGATTGCATAGCACATCTGGGTTTGGGGTTCTGCCTTTTTCATATTCATCAAACATATAATCAACAATACGTTCTTTGTAGGTTGCGCTTAAATCTATAGTTTGAAAAGGAATACCCAATTTTTCCGCAACTAACATGGCATCATTGCTGTCTTCTATCCACGGACATTCATCGCTGATGGTGACTGAATCATCATGCCAGTTTTTCATAAACAAACCAATGACTTCATAACCGGCTTCTTTACATAGCAATGCTGCTACTGAAGAATCAACACCGCCACTCATGCCTACAACCACCTTTTTCATATCATTTAATTTGTGCAAAATTACAAATTATGCGTCTATAAATCATCTTTTTAAATATCTAAATAACTTGTATTTAGACCCAAAAATATCAAATATAGTTTCTAAATGACTTTTTTTGACAAGTTAACATAAAGTTAGTTTAATATTATGAAATAGTAAACAAAATTGCTGTGAGTTTATTATAACTTTACAAAAAAATTATTTATATGAAAAAATTAAATTTTACCATTACACTATTGTTGACTATAGGCTTGTTCTTAACTTCCTGTAGCGATGATGACGCTTCTACACCGATTGAAAATGATTCTACAACCTTTGAGCTCATTGCGGACAGTCCTGAGCACGAAACCTTAGAACAAGCACTGATGGATACCGGTTTAGATGAGACCTTAAACAGCGGAACATTTACGGTATTTGCGCCTACTGACGATGCTTTTGCACAAGTTGATTTATCAAATTTAACTAATGATGAGCTTACAAATATACTGTTGAACCACGTTTTAAATGGTACAGCGACATCATCCGATTTATCTAATACCTATTTAAATTCCCAAGCGGTTGAAAAATTCACTGGAAATGAAAATCCATTGAGTTTGTATATCAATGTTGATGCCGGGGTAACCTTAAATGGTGCCGCTTCTGTCACTCAAGCAGATTTAGATGCCAGCAATGGTGTAGTTCATGTAACTGATGCTGTGATTCCAATGCCGGATATAACAACATTTGCTACTGCCGATCCACAATTTAGCTCTTTAGCCACTGCTTTAACCCGTGACGATCAGCCTGATTTTGTAGGCACATTATCAACTGAAGCTGGAACTGACCCAGCACCATTTACCGTATTTGCCCCTACTAATGATGCATTTGCCAATGTATTGACCGAATTAGGCGTGGAATCGTTAGAAGATATTGATGGACCAACTTTAACCAGTACACTCAACTTTCATGTATTAGCCGGTAGTAATGTTCGCGCCTCTGACTTAACCGATGGTGAAGTAACAACACTGGAAGGTAATGTTGATATTAATGCAGCCAATGCCACAATTACTGACCCTAATGGACGTGTTTCTAATATCACCTTTACCGATGTACAAACAACTAACGGTGTAATACATGTCATTGATCAGGTGATATTACCTGAAATACCTGGTTTAGGCAGTGAAGATGTAGTAAGCATCACCTTAGATAATGATGGAGTTTCAGCTTATTTTGTATCTGCCCAAAACGGTGGAAATATCGCCAATTTAGGCACGAATAATAGTGCATGGACATTAGAAGTTGGTCAGCGTTATGAAATTACTGTAACGAACCCTGGCGCACATCCTTTAATGATTCGTAACGCGTCTGGAGACGTTTTATTAGGCATGCAAGACAGCGATGGCAGTTTTAGTAGCGATGCTTCTGTAAATTTTGTAAGCAGCGCGGCAGATGGCACATTCAATTTTACCTTAACGCCGGCATTAGACGCAGAAATAGATAACTATGCTTGTCAGGTTCATACGAGTTCTATGACAGGGTCAATTAATTAAAATAAACTATTTATAGATTTTAAAAGCGATGGGAAACTGTCGCTTTTTTTTTTGATTAATATAAAACCTTTACAAGATTCTAATTAAAAAAAACAATTAACTAGTAAAAGGCCATATTAATTTTTATAATTCTGATATTTTTACAAAAAATGAGCTAGTGCTATGAAAACACTAACACGAATATTAAATGTACTCTTTTGCTTTTTACTTTTAAGCTGTGGAGGAAATCAGTTGATCAGTAAAAAGAAATTAGAAGCTAAAAATTATCAAAACATTTATGGCCAGGCTGAGGAACAGGATTTGAATGTTAAAACAATAGAATCTTCATCAAATTTAGATGACGTTATTGCTGAAGAAGACGATGAAAAAAAAATACAAAAAGTTCCTATGTATCCTAATGGTCAACGCGGCATAAAAATGGATGTAGCCAGGAAATTCCGTTATCCATCAAATCTTTCAAGCGGTATTAAAGGAAAGATTATACTAAGATTTACAATTGATACAAAAGGTTATGTGGATGACGTTGTCATCATGAAAAAGTTACATCCAATGCTGGATAAGGAAGCTATAAGAGCTGTTAAAAAGCTGGACAGATTTATGCCGGGTTTTATTGATAATAAGCCTGTTAGAGTTGTATATACCTTGCCAATAAATTTGCGGTAGATCATATATTAAATTTTCATCACATTACTTCCACCCACCGCCAAGGCTTCTATAAAGTTCTACCTGGGCGTTGACCTCTTGTAAACGTGTATTGACCAGCTCAAGTTTGGTGTTTAAGGCATTTTCGCGGGCGTTGAGGACTTCTAAGTAATTGATCGAACCGCTTTCTAAAAGCAGTTGCGCATCATCTACCGCTTGTTGATACGCCTGATATTCTTCTTGCTTCACAGCAAACCGGTCATTAGCATTTTGATAGTTGTAAAGCGCATCCGTTACTTCCTTAGCCGCATTGATCAATGTTTTCTCAAAGTTCAAATAAGCCTGCTGTTCTTCAGCTTTCGCCACTTCATATTGGGTTTTGATTTGGCGTCTATTGAACACCGGTTGCGTCAAACCGCCAATCAGGGTAGTGAAAATAGAATTCGGATCGATGAACTCCGCGATGTCCAGACTTTGAAATCCGCTGGTAGCCGATAAGGTGATCGATGGATA
>JAVLBJ010000126.1:0-1803 GCA_031581455.1 Psychroflexus sp.
TTTTCTTAAGGAAAAACTTCATAAATGAGTGAAGGAGGACTCAAAGCTAAATCTCTGCATACGTTGTGTCCAAGCAGGCAAGTCAGGCAGGTCTGTGCTGAAAACTTTGGTTATACTTTTCAAAATATTGCTTATCATAAGGTTTGGTACTAAAAACGGCTACTTTCATGATCATATATCTTTACTGCAGTATAGCAAAATAAACCATTTTTAAATGCTTCATCATTGACCGATCATTGTCTTAATTTAACAAAATATCAGATGATAATAACCTTCTTCATTCTAAGTTGAAAATGAAGAAGGTCTTTAAATTGTATTATTGGATGGACGCTGTCCAGGTTTTACCACTTATATCGGTCAATTTTAATTGTAGATCATCCGTATCTCCGATCCATTCGATCGGGAAGTTCAGCTCTGCTTTTGCACCTAGTGGTATCACCAGGCTGTGTTTTCCTGTCTTCACTTCTGCCACATATTCGTTAGTGATCTGTTCATCTTTCATTGTAGCAAGATCCTTTGCTTTTCTTTGCCAGATCACCTTAGCATCATCATCCAGGACCTCGACCTTTATCAAATAAGAACCATAGACATCAACACCTTGCGTCCTCATCAATGAAAAGGTCAATTGATCATCTCTGATCTCCGGTTGATGAATTTCAATTTCAGGACTTACGGACTTGTTGTGTAAAGTACCATAGACACCGCCGTGAAAATACTGATTAGTGAAAAGCGTAAAGAGAAGCATCAATAAGGCAGTAATGATCACTGATCTTTTTGAAATGTTCACGGGAAAAGGTCCAGAAGCTATCCACTTGAACCATTTCTTGGAGGTAAAAGCAAAGTTCTTATCGATAAGATAATTGTCCATTGAAAAATAGCCGCTTCCTGTGATAAATAGGGTGAAACCTGATGAGATCCCAAGAACACCTATTTGCCACTCATCAAGACAGGTTGTGCCTAACCATCCAGAGCCCAGGAGAATTCCCAATGCGAGTCCGAAAACACCTATGCTCATTAATCTGGAGAATAGACCGAATATCAGAAATAATCCTACAATGCCTTCCACGATCGTGAACATGAGCATTGCCCACCACAAAGTATCCGGATGAGTGACCAGGTACTCTATGAGGGGTTTTATGCCTAAAGCCTGAGGTAGAAAGTGATTGAACTTTTCCCCTATGTAACCAGCGCCTTCAGGGTCTAGTTTATCTGCTAATATGAACCTTCTCCATAATGCTGAAAAATAAGTCCAGCCGATAACCATTCTGATGGATAATACGGCCAAACCCGAAAACTTATAGTTTTCAGTTGATTGAAATGTTGTCATTTTAATATTTAATTGATTTTAATTTTGATCTTTTTTGTCCTTGTATCGCTCTTAAAAGATCATACGAAATCAATTAACATCTTTTGATAAAGTAAGTATTTAGGAAGTCTTTTTTGATCGTAAAAAGCTGTATTTGATGGCTTTTCATCTTCTTGCTCGAGATAGCTTACTGTTTTGAATGAATTTTCATCACAAAGAAAAGGAGTAATGACCCTTTTCTTGTACTTAGTGTTGGAGATGATAGAATCCTTGATATCAACTGAACAATTATTAAGTTGAGTTGCTGCGGATTTGTTCTTGTTCAGCGTCTTTTCATAACCCAGGTCAACTGATCGAAGGATGCTCGACTTAACGCTACAGGGCGATAAACTGAACAATAGGAATAATAGGAAACCTACCCAAATGTTATTTTTCGATACAATATTCATCTAAAACAAAATTACTATCTATTATAGGTTAAAAAGCTAATGTAATGT
>JAVLBJ010000063.1:0-1061 GCA_031581455.1 Psychroflexus sp.
ACCTTCCTCCACTTCATCATCTGCCAGGATCTGGTTTTTCTTCATCTCGACCTCACCTTCGCGCAGTAAGGCCACGCAACTACTGCAAATGCCGCCCTGACAGGAGTAAGGAGCGTCAATGTCATGGTTCAATACCGCATCAAGGACAACATCTTTTTGGTCCATCGTGAGTTCGAACTCTTCATCATCAAGAATCACCTTAACCTGTGTTTTCCCGTCAAGTGCTTTTGTTGCATTATCATCATCATCAGCGGCATAGAAAAGTTCATAGGCCACCTGATCATCATTATAACCTCTGTCTTTCAACAGGTCTGCAACGGTGTTAATCATGGCTTCTGGACCACAGATAAAGAATTTTTTGATATCTTGATCAGCGTAAACTTTATTGAGCATTCTATTAATGACCGATGCGTCAATTCTGCCATAAATGGCATCATCTTCATTTGAACGGCTGTAAACGTATTGCACAAAAAATCGATTGGGATATTCTGTTTTCAGTTGATCTATTTCTACTTTAAATATGGTCTTTTCAGGCGACTGGTTCCCGTAAACAAGAATGAATCGGCTGGAATCGCTGTTGCTAAGGTGGGTTTTGATCAGTGACATGATTGGCGTTATACCACTTCCTGCCGCAAACGCCATCAAGGTTTGGTCAGCTAAATCTGCCGATAAGGTAAACTTGCCTTCCGGTGGTTGCACTTCTAATTTATCGCCTTCTTTTAATTGATTTATAGCGAAATCAGAGAAAACACCGTCAGGTATTTTTTTAACCAATACACTTATCTGCTCATTTTCTGCCGCACAAATAGAATAAGACCTTCTGATATCCTTGTCTTTTATCCTGGTTTTAAGATTGATATACTGCCCAGCTTGATAACTGAATTGATCTTCTAAATTTTGGGGTATATTAAATTTGATTTGAACAGAATCATCCGTAGGGTAATTAAGTTGATCTATTTTGAGAGAATAAAATGTGGGCATCTTACAATTTTTGGCAAAAATAGGTGTTTGGATATTGTAGCCCGGTAGGTGGAATTTATTTTTGTAATTATTTAACGGAT
>JAVLBJ010000063.1:1161-14341 GCA_031581455.1 Psychroflexus sp.
GCGGTGGTAGAATCAGCTTTAAATCCACAGGCCAAATCTCCCGCAGGAGCTGTGGGTTTATGGCAATTTATGTATAGAACCGGAAAAGCTTACGGATTAGAGGTTAACAGTTATCGGGATGAAAGAATGCAACCTGAACTTGCAACTGATGCCGCGGCTGAATATCTCAAAGATTTGCATAGAATATTTGATGATTGGAATTTAGCGCTGGCCGCTTACAATTCCGGTCCCGGCAATGTAACTAAAGCCATTAGACGTAGCGGTGGATATACAGACTTTTGGGATATAAAATATTACCTGCCTAGAGAAACATCAGGCTATGTTCCGTCTTTTCTTGCCATTATGTATTTGTTTGAATATGCTGACGAACACAATATAGAGTATCAAAAACCACCGGTATTTAGATATGCAACTGATACCATCCATATTAAAAAACCTCTTCAAATCAACAAACTGGCAGAGGCATTATCTATTAACAAGGCGATGATCGAGTATCTGAACCCTTCTTATTACACAGGCGTCATTCCGCATTATGAAAATAAGCAGCAATACATCCGTTTACCGCTTAAGGAAACCGCGCGCTTTGTGAGTAATGAGAAAAAAATTTACAACTATGCTGCTATTGATGAGGAAGAAAAGCAAAATCAAGCCGAGAAAGAACAAATTGTTTATCGTGTAAAAAGAGATGATTTTCTAGGTAAAATCGCTGATGAATTTGGGGTTCGTATTTACGAATTAAAGAAATGGAATCATCTACGTTCATCACGATTAGCTATAGGTCAGAGATTGGTCATCAAAAAAAATAAGAAATCATTATCTTCAAAACAAAAAGAATATATTGTAAAAAATGGTGATTCCTTATGGCTTATTGCCAGGAAATTTCCAGGTGTTTCTGTAAAAGATATCAAACGCGCAAATGGTTTGAACAATACCACTATTCAACCTGGAATGCATTTAACAATAAAAAGTTAGTTAAATATCAATGATTTTTTGGTGGACTTTTAACGCTTTTTCAAATAGCCTAAACTCCATAATTGCAGTATCTTTGCAAATATTTAAAGCAAATTGTTCTTGACGAAAGCCATAACTCAGCCATTACCTATGACGATAGCTAAAGAATTTGGTGTTTTAACCAAACACAGGCTTTCTATGAGTGTGGTGTTTTCTTCTGTGGCCGGATATTTATTAGGTGCTGATGCCTTAGCAATTAAAACCCTTCTTCTTTTAAGTATTGGGGGCTATTGTATGGTAGGCGCATCGAATGTATTTAATCAGATTATAGAGCGCAAATCAGACGCTTTAATGAAAAGAACTGCCAATAGACCAATTGTAACCGGCAGAATAAGTGTTCAGGCTGCGTTTATTATAGGTATTGCTTTAACCTTATTAGGCTTGTATTTGTTATTTATCATCAACCCTATTACTGCATTATTTGGGGCTATTTCCATATTTCTCTATACCAGTGTTTATACACCGCTTAAGCAAGTTACACCCTTATCAGTTTTTGTAGGTGCGTTCCCAGGAGCTATCCCTTTTATGCTGGGTTGGGTAGCCGCCACAGGTGATTTTAGCATTGAAGCGGGTACATTATTTATGATTCAATTTTTCTGGCAATTCCCGCATTTCTGGGCTTTAGGATGGTGGCTATACGATGATTATGAAAAAGGAGGATTTTTTATGTTACCTACGGGAAAGCGAGATCAATCAACCGCCTTACAAATCGTTTTATATTCAATCTGGACAGTGGTTATTTCAGTTATTCCGGTCTTAGGTTTTACAGGTCGATTAATTTTAAGTCCGGCAGCAGCGGTTATCGTTATCTTATTAGGTGGCATGCTCATTTACTTTGCCTTAGAACTTTATAAAATCAGGACTAAAAAAGCGGCTAAAAATTTAATGTTAGCCAGCGTAAGCTACATCACTTTAATACAGGTAGTTTATGTAATAGACAAAACATTTAGAGTATGGATATGAAAGACGTGCAAATGAAAAAGAAAAACAATGCAAAGCGGATGATGCTTTGGTTTGGAATTGTAAGTCTTACTATGACATTTGCAGGCTTAACCAGTGCTTATGTTGTAAGCAAAAGCAGACCAGACTGGCCGGCAGAATTAGATTTGCCAGATGCATTTACCTGGAGTACATTGGTTATTATCATTAGTAGTTTAAGCTTGATTGCCGCATTTAGAACAAGAAAGCAAAAACAAAAAAGTTTAACCACAGGTCTGGTTATAATCACATTTTTACTTGGGGTGATTTTTATTTATCTTCAATTTGCAGGTTTTCAATCTATAGTTGACCAGGGCTATTATTTTACAGGTGAATCCAGCAGTGTAAAATCATCTTATATTTATATATTAGTTATTTTGCATTTAATTCACGTAGGGGCAGGTTTAATCAGTCTTACGGTTATGCTTATTCGCCAATTAATGGGCAAGTATGACAATGAGAAACGCATAGGTTTTGAACTGGCAGCGACCTTTTGGCACTTTGTAGACGTGTTATGGATATTATTGTTTTTGTTTTTAACTTTCTTTAGATAAATAAAATATTTATTTTTGTCGAACTAATAAATGAATATGGATTCTACAGTAGCACAAACCGGTACAGAAGGTAAACTTTGGGGCGGTGGTAGTCAACCGCTTAAGGCGAGTTATGGTAAATTGATGATGTGGTTCTTCATCTTATCAGATGCACTTACCTTTTCCGGGTTTTTAGCAGCCTATGGCTTTTCTCGCTTTAAATATAGCACTGAATGGCCAATAGCTGATGAAGTTTTTACGCACTTCCCGTTTTTACATGGCATAGAAGCACCTATGTATTATGTCGCCTTAATGACATTTATACTGATATTTTCATCAGTAACTATGGTACTTGCCGTTGATGCTGGTCATCACATGAAAAAGAACAAGGTAGTTACCTATATGGCTTTGACCATTTTAGGAGGTATTATATTTGTAGGCTCTCAAGCCTGGGAGTGGAATACTTTTATTAAGGGTGATTATGGCGCTGTAGAAACCAGAGGTGGCAACATTTTACAATTTGTAGATGATGAGGGTGAAAGGGTTGCCCTTGCAGATTTTGCTAAAGGTTATGAAGATGTGAGACAAAGACAAAATGAAAGTGAGGGGCTTTGGTATGAATCAGAAGGTTCTCTTCCTGATTTCACATTTAATGAAGTAAAAGATGGTTTTGCAGAAAACGAATCTTTAAGAGTGAGGACTTTAAAAAATAATGACTCCGGAGAAAAAACCATCTTATCCAGAGAAGCTTCTTTAGCCAAGTTAGATGAACAGGGAAAAGGTATTGTTCAAGGAGCAAACTTACAACACAATGAATACGGCATGCCACTGTTTGCTGACTTCTTTTTCTTTATCACCGGTTTTCATGGATTTCATGTCGTTTCTGGTGTATTGATATTGATTATTATTTTTATCAATGTTCTGGTTAACACTTATGAAAAACGTAAGAGTTATGAAATGGTAGAAAAAGTAGGATTATACTGGCACTTTGTAGACCTAGTTTGGGTATTTGTATTCACGTTTTTCTATCTTGTTTAAATAAAAATTAAAAAATTATAATTATGGCTGATCAAGCAAGCACAACACATGAAGGTTCTTCTGCCACTAAGAGAATTTGGTATGTATTTGCCATATTATCAATAGTTACAATTGTAGAAGTAGCATTAGGTATTATTAAGCCAGCTTTTATGATCGAATTCACACTAATTGATCTTCATTTGCTCAATTGGACGTTTATTATTCTTACTATTGTTAAAGCGTATTATATTACCTGGGCTTTTATGCATATGGAACACGAGACTAAAGGCTTAAGAAGAGCCGTGGTTTGGACAAGTGTTTTTTTAATAATCTACCTTATCGCTATTTTACTAATAGAGGGTGGTTATATCGAAGATGTGTATACAGATTCTCACATTAAATGGAATTTATAAATACCTTACTTTACTTAGGTTAAAACGGTTATAAAACAAGGTGTTTAAAGTAGCTTGTTTTTTATTTTTGTTTCTATGGAAACTACAAAAAAATATCTCATTCTTGGGGTTTTATTTATTTTACCATTGTTAGCTTATATGTTCTTTGCCAAAGGTGTAAATAACTTTTCACGTTTACCTACGATTAATGAAAATGCCCTGGCTATCAATGCGTTTACCGATACTAAAGGGGACTCTATCACTTTAAAAAACAACATATCCATCATCAGTTTTTTTGGCCGCGATATAGATACAACAAAGATTTTTGCATTTAATCTAAAGGAAAAGGTTTATGATAAGAACAAGGATTTTAACGATTTTCAGTTTGTATCATTTATAGCGCCGGGTTACAATCAGGAAATTGAGCAATTTAAAGACCAAATCAATCAAACAACAGATGCTTATAAATGGCATTTTGTAGAATTATCTCCAGAAAAAATCAAACAGGTTTTTAAAGCTTTAGGGACTGATAAGCAATTATCAGCTAATTATTCCAGCAATTATGCTTTTATTATTGGAAAAAACGGCGCATTAAGAGGAAGAAAAGATGATGAAGATGAAGGCATTAAATATGGCTATAATATGGCGTCTGTTGCTGATCTAAATAACAAAATGGAAGATGATGTAAAAATCATTTTAGCTGAGTACAGATTAGCATTAAAGAAAAATGATAAGCATAAATGAAAAAGTATTCGTACGTAGGAATTACATTTATTGTTCTTGTTTTTGGAATTTGGGCGGTTAATGAATATATGACCCGTCAACAAACAAAGGAATTAGCTTATGTCAAACAATCGGGCGAAAAAAGAAGCGTTCCGGATTTTAGAATGATCAATCAGCACGGAGATACTATCACCAATAAAGATTATTTAGGTAAAGTATATGTGGTAGAATTCTTTTTTGCCACTTGTCCTACTATTTGCCCTATCATGAATGAGAATTTAGTAAAAGTACAAAATGAATTCTTTGGAAATCCTAATTTTGGTATTGCTTCTTTTACGATTAATCCTGAGAATGATACGCCTGAGGTCTTAAAAGCATATGCTAAAGAACACGACATCACGCATGCTAATTGGCATTTATTAACCGGCGATAGGGATAAAATCTATGATTTAGCCAGAAATGGATTTTCACTTTATGCCAGAGAAGATGCTGCCGCTGATGGCGGATTTGAACATTCAGGCTTTTTCGCCTTGATTGATCAAGAGGGGTTTATCAGATCTAGAACAGATCAACAGGGTAATCCTATTGTTTTTTATGAGGGTTTTACTCCATATAACAGTAAAAAAACAAAACGAGGAAAACGACAAATAGATTGGTTAGTTAAAGATATTAAAAAGTTATTATGAGTGATAAGTTAATTTCTACATCTGATAAATATGGCGTGCCTGTCATTATAGGTTTATCTTTATTAGTACCGGCTATTGTTATAGTCTTGATGAATTTAGAAACCCGCTATAATTTTCTGGGTATCGACGTAGGTACGCTTCCCTTCTTTCATGCTTTATTAAATGGCCTGACTGCTATTTTGCTTGGTTTTGGTTATGTAATGATCAGACAAAAGAAAATGAAATTACACAGAAATTTTATGATTACTGCTTTTTTGTTATCTATAGTATTTCTAGTGAGTTATGTGATTTCTAAAATCAGCAACGATCCTGTAAGTTATGGCGGAGAAGGCTGGACAGTTCCGGTTTATTATTTCATTCTTATCTCTCACATCATATTATCAGGTATAATCATACCATTGGTACTATTTACGATTTATAGAGCGGCAAAAGGTGAGGTTCAAAAACACAGAAAAATCGCTAAATGGACATTCCCTATCTGGATGTATGTGGCGATTACCGGTGTGTTAGTTTATGTTTTTATGCAACCTTATTATTAAATTTGTGATTATGAAGAAAGTTATCAGCATTATAATAATACTTCTATTGATATCTACAACTAATGTAGATGCACAATGCGCTATGTGTAGAGCGGCATTAGAATCTAACACCGATAATGGAGCAGCTGAAGCCATAAACGATGGTATTGTCTATCTCATGGCTTTCCCTTATTTACTTATGGGCGGTTTAGGTTACTTTATTTATAGAAAATTTAGAAAAAAATCTAATCTTCAGGCAAATTCATAGTAATCATTCCTTCAGGCAAGTCTAACTGAATATGTTTGCCTTGTTTATCTACTTTTTTGATAAATGATTTAATTATAGGAATAGGAATGGTGATGCCTTTAGTTTCAATAACAAAAAAAGCCTGAGGTGAGTTATCATTAATAGCTTGTACAATTCCAATTTGCCCATACTGCACATCGGATACAGAGAATCCGATAACTTCATGGTAATAAAAATCGCCTTCAGGCAACTTTGGTAATTCTGTTAAAGGCAGATAAACATCAGATTTGAGAAGTTCATCAGCATCTATCTCTTCATCAACGTCTTCAAATTTAACCCTTAACAAATGGCTTTTATGAAACTGAGATTGTTCTATAAAAAAAGGAATCAATTTTTGTTGTACTTCAACAAAAATTGATTCCAATTGATTGTATTCTTCAGGTTGATCTACGTCTAAGTGAATAAGCAACTCTCCTTTAAAGCTATATTTAGAAGTAATTGTTCCTAAATAAAAGCACTCTTGCTTATCCATTAAAAAAGTCTATTACTTTTTTTCTTCTTCAGAAGTATCTTCTTTTTTAGCTTCTTCTTGAAGTGTTGAGTCTGTTTCGACTTGTTCTTCATCTGAAGCATTTTCTTCTGTAGATTCTGCATCTTCAGGCGCATTTGCTTCCTCGCGTTTTTTGCTTACTTCGCGTTCAGCTTCAAGTGCTTTTTCTTTAGCTTCTTGTTTTTCTTTTTGAATTTTTTCAGCCTGAGTAAGCACCTTATTTTCTTTTTCTTCTAACCAGTCATTAAAACGTTTCTCAGCTTCTTCCAGGTCAAAGGCTCCTTTGTCAACGCCTTTAAGTAAATGCTTTTTAAGCATAGCTCCTTTGTAAGATAAAATTCTTTTAGCAGTATCAGTTGGCTGCGCCCCATTTCTTAACCATTTAACGGCTGAATCAACATCTAATTCGATTGTTGCTGGATTAGTTTGAGGATTGTAAACCCCTAATTGTTCTAAGAATTTACCATCTCTTTTCGCACGGGAATCTGCTGCTACGATCCAAAATAAAGGTCTTTTCTTTCTTCCGTGTCTTTGTAGTCTAATTTTTACTGGCATAATATATTAAATTTTGAAGTGCCCGACTTCGGTTATTAATTTTGAGTTTGCAAATATACCATGATATTTTAAATATTAGACTTATATAATTTATTTTTTTATTATACATTTGTTACAATATGTAAATCTATGCGTTACACAATCATTATTTTATTAAGTTTTTTACTTTCAGGTTGTTCTGATGATCTCGGCAAAAAAAATCAAGTATTACAGGGGCTTTATAACGACTTTTACTTTAGGTCTGAAACTGTAAGCGCTCAAATTAACGAAAACGGTTTTCTTGTTATACAGGCTGAAAGTGACAGGACAGTAACATTGCAGGTAGAAAACGCTGAAACCGGTGTTTATGAAATAACAGCCACCAATAATAATCAAGCTACATTTAATGACGGTTCGTCTATATTTATAACTGAAGGTGAAGATACAGGAGGTAGAATTGAAATAGAGCAAATTACGAATAACAGTGTTTTTGGCAACTTTTTTTTCAACGCTAAGGCTAATGGTCAGGGCGAGGTTTTAAACTTTCAAAAAGGAGTATTTCTAGAAGTTCCCATTGAAAATGGTAGTGTAGATGATTCTGATGAGGACGTCTTTTTTCAAGCTATAGTAGATGGCGCAGATTTTAATGCTAATTCAATTGGAGGTAGCGTAACTAATGGCGTAATTAGTATAGTTGGCGCTCAGGGAGACATATCTATGACGCTTTCTTTTTCAGAAGAGCTTACGCCGGGTGATTATACGCTTGGTGAAGAAGACAGCCTTTCGATTACCTATATACAATCTAATAATCAGGAATCGGCAAGTAGTGGTAATTTAACGATTGATACGATTAATGATAATGAAGTGATAGGTAGCTTTACCTTTACAACAGAAAACGGCATTGAGGTAACTCAGGGCGGTTTTAAAATTTCATTGTAAAATTATGATAGAGAAACAGCTTAAGAGATTATTGTATAGATTTGATTGTGTGATTATGCCCAATTTTGGCGCTTTTTTAGCCAAGAATATTTCTTCGCAATATCACACCAATACGCAAGTATTTTACCCGCCTAAGCGGACATTAACTTTTAATGCCCAGCTTAAAAGCGATGATGGTTTATTGATAAAGAGCCTGGCAAAAACACATCATTTAAGCTACGCTCAGGCTGAAAAAGAGGTGCATGATTTTGTAAATGATCTTAATACAACATTAGAAACATCTCATAAAATATATTTAGAACAAATAGGAACCTTTGAACATACCTCAGAGAGTATATTAAGATTTTACCCTGATAATAACTCACTTCGCACTGATACCTTTGGATTACAGCCTTTGCAGATTGAATCATTATATCATAAGAATACCGACAGTTCAAGTGTTCAGGTTTTAGAACCGGAAAAAAATCAACCGCAAGAAGAAAGTGCTACACAAAAATCACCTTTGTATATTAAATACGCAGCTATCGGTTTAATAGCTCTGGGAATAATAGGCTTAATTGGTTATAGCGCTTATCAAAATCAGTTTAAAAAACATAACTCTGTTGTAGAAGATCATCAAAAACCTTCTGTAAAAGATCAGTTACAATCTGCAGATTTTCAGCTTCAGCATAGTCTGCCCAAATTTACATTTAGTGTAACAAATGATGAAAATGTAGTAGATCATCAACAAGACAAGCACATAAAGTTCCACATTATCGCAGGAGCATTTAGGTATAAGTCAAATGCTATAAAAAAACAAAATCAGTTAAAAAAACAAGGGTTTGAAAGTCAAATGATAGGTAAGAACACCTATGGCCTTCATCAGGTAAGCTACAAAAGCTTTGCGACCAGAGAAGATGCTTTAAATAGTCTAAGAAAGATAAAGCAAAATGAAGATCAAAGGGCATGGTTACTTATCAAGGAACTTTAGTACGGTATTAACACAACAAAACCTATCTTTGCGAAAATTGATGAATGGAAGTAAAGACGCCTAAAGATTCTAAAACTACACTAACTGATTTAGTATTACCCAGTGAAACGAATCCCATCAATAATTTATTTGGCGGAGAATTACTGGCTAGAATGGATAGAGCTGCGAGCATAGCGGCGAGAAGACATTCCAGAAGAATAGTTGTTACAGCTTCTGTAAATCATGTGGCTTTTAACAAAGCTGTTCCTTTAGGCAGTGTGGTTACTGTTGAAGCTAAAGTATCAAGGTCATTCAAAACATCTATGGAGATTGTCATTGATGTATGGATAGAAGATAGAGAAAGCGGTAGGTGTACTAAGGCAAATGAAGCTATTTATACTTTTGTAGCAGTTGATGAAATGGGTAATCCTGTGCCGGTTCCTAAAGTTGAACCACAAACAGAGTTAGAGAAAGAAAGATTTGATGCCGCACTGAGACGAAAACAGTTGAGTTTAGTCCTGGCGAAAAAAATGAATCCTAAAGAAGCTACTGAGCTTAAAGCATTGTTTTTTGAATGATACCGAAGTACCTGTAAGAGAAGGCAAGAACGTTGGTATTATACAATGAACTAATTAATAGATCAAGTTGATATAACTAAAATAGAATATTATGTATGAAGCTATAAAATATCTACACTCCTACTGGGCTTACCTTGTTGTTTTAATCGTGTTTTTAGCAACCATCAATGCTTTAATTAAGTATATCTCAGATAAGCCATTTGGTAGTCATGACTTTAGAATATCTTTATTTGCATTAATCGTTACCCATTTGCAGTTTGTCATTGGCTTAGTTCTGTTATTTTCCGGGCCTTATTTTAGTAGAATAGGTGAAATAGGCATGGGAAACTTAATGAAGGACGAGACGCTCAGGCTTTATGTTATTGAGCATCCATTAACGATGATTATTAGTGTTGTATTGATTACTATTGGGTATTCCAGACATAAGAAAAAATTGTCTTCAAGACCTAAATTTAAGCAACTAAGCATCTTTTATGCTATAGCATTTGCTTTAATTCTGTCAAGGATTCCCTGGCAACAATGGTTGGGTTAAAGAAGTTCGTATGCAATAGTAACTGAGTAGTATCTATTTTTAGCACTAATCGATTGAATGCTTTCTCTAAAGCCATAGTGGTAGCGTAAATCAGCTCTTAAGGCACCAACCTCAAGGCCAAAACCTACGACACTAGATAAGTCAAAATCTTCTACCTGATAATTTTCTAAGTCGTTAGTGATAAATCCTATTTGTGGACCGGCATGTAGATTGAGTATTTCTAAGAATCTAAATTTAGCAAGTAACGGGACTTGAAGATAATCTAAGTTTAAGTCGTCAGTAAACAGTTCTGAATCTATTTCTGAACCCTGTTCTGAATATAAAAGCTCTGTCTGAAATGAAAAAGCAGAAGAAGTATAAATTTCCAGAAATAAACCAGCTGTAAAACCTGTTATAGAATTTTCGTTGGCCTGAATATTTTCTGTATCTAAATTAGACAAATTAGCCCCAATTCGCGGGCCTATATTAAAAGCTCTTTCCTGAGCATAAAAAGCCTGAGATATTAGTATTGAAAGCAGAAAACTAAATAAAACTTTTTTTGTATTCATAATGAATAAAATTTAATAAATAAAAAAACACATCTGTGTTAGATGTGTTTTTAAACGTTAATTACATTAAAATATTATTCAACATTTTTAAGAGGGCTTCCTTCTCGTGTTGTATAATTGATTTTTAGGGCTTCCGCTTCTCTTAATTCTTGCTTGATGTCTGATACAAGCCCCATATTGGTTTCTTCATCAACTTTTAATGCTGTGATGAGCTTATCTCTTAATTCTTCTCTTTTGCTTTGTCTTTCCTCAAAAATAAATTGTTTAATTTCTTTAACATCAGCAAATTTATCGTTGAGTTGTATTTTAGCTTCATTACCGTATTGTTCATACCTTTTAGCAGGTTTACCTGCGTAAATGTACATCACAAGATTCTTTTTTTCAAGTTTTTCAACTTGGTCTGCATAAGGTAATTTCTGCTGTACCTTTAATGAAGTATCCCTTAAAACGGTTACTACCATAAAGAAAAATAAAAGCATAAATACAATATCAGGTAATGATGCTGTGGATATAGCTGGTATATCTCCGTCTTTATTCTTTTTAAACTTTGACATGTTTATCGCTTATTAAGTTATCTTTTAGGTTCTGCTTCAGATAATTTCTGTGGGAACATATCTTTTATTCTACCTATACGTTCTTTTAATTTTTCAATATCTCCCTGGTAATCGGCTTTATTCTTATAATCTTTAACCATACCCGTAAAATCTCTACCATATAACCTATTGGCTTCGCGATTTCTTAGCTCATTATAAGCTTTAACCAGTTCATTTTGAACAGTAATATAGACCCCATAATCTGTTAATCTATCATTTTGCAGTGATATAACGGCTTTAATAGGATTATCAGAAGATTTAGGGTCACCTGGTCCCTGGCAGTAATTACAAGCTTCATCACCGGAACCCCCACCATTATCTAAAAATCTCTTTGCCTCATCTTTAAGGTTTTTGATTTCCATTTTTTCATCTTCAACTAGTAAATCACCGTTGCCGTTAACTAAAACAATAAAAATATTTTTCTCCTTTAGTGGAGGAGGATCTTCTTCTTCGTCATTAATGGGTGGTAATTTTCTACTGATACCACTATCAGTTTCAATTGTTGTTGTTACCAGAAAGAAAATGAGGAGCAAAAAAGCAATATCTGCCATCGAACCTGCATTAACTTCTGGTGCTTTTCTTTTTGCCATAGCTCTTAAGCTCTATTAGTTAATACTTTTCTCACACTTGAGACAATTATAGCGAGGACTGATATGACTACTAAAATGTAAAAAATATTCAATCCTGCACTTATCCATTTACTTGCATAAGCTGTTAAAACTTCACCGTCATCTAATTGTCTTTCTTTTCCAGTTGAAATGAAAAAGGCAATTATAATTACTGCTGCAAAGGCGCCTATTGATATAAGTGTTTTCTTAACATTTCCCTGAAACAATTCCTTAATTGAAAAAAGTAATGTGATTAAAACAGTTAATCCAAAGACTACGTAAGCTAAAATCATGAAAGGTGATAAAATGCTATTCTGCAAATCTGTATCAACTTCTAATGCATCTCCGTCGGCTGAGAGAATTCTTAAAAAAAGAATGGCTGCCACTACACCGATAATAACTTTTAAAATCGTTAAAATTTTATTCATCATAGCTTTTCTATTAAGATTTAGATTGTCCGTTTCTGATCAACATATCGATCAATTTGATAGATGCATCTTCCATATCATTAACGATACTATCTATTTTAGCAATAATATAGTTATAAAAAATCTGTAAGATAATAGCAACAATCAAACCAAATACTGTTGTTAATAATGCAACTTTAATACCACCTGCAACTAAAGAGGGTTGCATATCACCTGCGGCTTCAATTTTATCAAAGGCTTTAATCATACCAATAACCGTACCCATGAAACCTAACATCGGTGCAATGGCGATAAATAAAGAAACCCAGGAAACGTTTTTTTCTAATTGTCCCATTTGGACACCTCCGTAAGCCACAACTGCTTTTTCTGCAGCTTCTACACCTTCATCCATTCGGTCTAATCCCTGATAATAAATAGAAGCAACTGGTCCGCGTGTATTTCTACATACTTCTTTTGCTGAATCTACTCCTCCGCTACTTAAGGCGTCTTCAACGCTGCTGGCTAACTTCTTAGTGTTAGTCGTCGCAAAATTTAAATAAATAATTCTCTCAATGGCAATAGCAAGACCAAGAATTAAACATAAAAGTACAATCCCCATAAAAACTGGACCTCCTTCTATAAATCTCCTTTTTAATTCTTGAGTAAATCCTTTTGATTCCTCTGCTGAAGCTTCTTCTGCTCCGCTGTCCTGAATAATTGTAGTAGCTGTAGAGGTAGAATTGTTAACCGCATAAGACGGCTGATTAAACAATACCAACATGGCTGCGATGATTAAAATTGAAAATAATGTTCTCATTGTTGTTTGTCTTAAAAGTT
>JAVLBJ010000064.1:0-12106 GCA_031581455.1 Psychroflexus sp.
GTTCGGTTTTGCAGAATAGCAGCAAAATTTTAAAATAATAGTATTCGGGGCGTGGCGTAGCCCGGTTATCGCGCCTGGTTTGGGACCAGGAGATCGCAAGTTCGAATCTTGCCGCCCCGACAATAACCAGTCTTTTTAAAAGGCTGGTTTTTTTTGTTATAAATAGATGTTTCATGTATGTTTATATACTTTACAGTTCGAAAAGAGACAAGTATTACACAGGTCAAACATCAGATGTAAAAGACAGGTTACATAGGCACAATGCAGGCTGGGAAAAATCAACAAAACATGGTAAGCCCTGGGTTCTCATTTGGTATAAAAAATGTTCAAATCGAAGTGAAGCTGTTCGGTTGGAGATTAAAATTAAAAAGAGAGGAGCTCGGAGATATGTTAAAGAAATTGACTCCAAAGACAAATAGAGTATAAGTTGCTTGAGGTCAAAGATTAAAAAGTAAAAATATCAATTAATTAAATTCGAAAGCACCTTATTGCGTCACGCCTTAGGCGTGAAGATCGCAATGCAAGTTTCATCGCCCCGACAATAACCAGTCTTTTTAAAAGGCTGGTTCTGTAGTCTACAATTCATTGGGTTTAACTTATAACCTCAATGCTCATAAAATCTATAAGTTAATATTTAGATTTTATTAATCAGCATCTGATAATTCAGTTCTTTTTTTCTTAAATGGCCTGATGATCAATCTTTCAGCGCGATCGTAATTAATATAATTATAAACCCAGTTTAAAAATGTAATCAATCTGTTCTTAAAACCAATTAAAAACCACAAATGAACAAACATCCAGACATACCAGGCTAAAAATCCACCAAATTTTATGTTTTTTAAATCTACAACGGCTCTGTTACGTCCTATAGTTGCCATTGTTCCTTTGTCAAAATAATTAAAGCTTTCCATATTTTCGCTATCTATTGACCTGAGAATATTTTTAGCTAAATGTTTACCTTGTTGAATGGCTGGTTGAGCAACCATAGGATGGCCATTAGGATATTTACTTGTCTTCATTAAGGCAATATCACCTATAGCGAAAATATTTTTATAACCTCCAACCTGGTTAAACTGGTTAACGCTATATCGGTTCCCTTTTTCCATAAAAGTCTCACCTCTAAACCCATCAATAGGTGAACCGGTTACTCCAGCAGACCAAATAAAAGTTTCGGTAAAAAATTGCTTACCATCATTAGTCATAACTGTTTTGTTTTTATAATCTTCAACAAAAGTGTTAAGTGAAATTTCTACCCCTAAATCCTCTAAGTATTTCTTGGCATTTTTAGATGATTTTTCGCTCATAGGTGGTAAAACACGATTTGCACCTTCTAATAAATGAACATGCATTTCTTCTTTAGCTATATCAGGATAATCTTTTGTCAAGATATTTTTTCTTAATTCAGCTATGGCACCACTTAACTCTACACCGGTTGGTCCTGCACCGGCAATCACAAAATTTAACAGTCTTTTTCGTTCATCAATATCATCAGTTATAGAAGCTTGTTCTAAGTTTTCAAGAATTAAGCTACGCAGATTCAAAGCCTGAGGTACTGTTTTCATCCATACACCTTGTTCTTCAATATTTTTATTGCCAAAAAAGTTTGTTTTAGAACCCGTAGCAATCACTAAATAATCATAGGAAAGATCACCTATGCTGGTGTAAACTTTTTTCTTTTCAGGGTTCACGTTATCAACTTCGGCTAACCTAAAGTAAGTGTTTTTACCATCATTAAACAGCTTTCTAAGAGGAAAAGCTATAGAGTCAGGTTCTAAGCCAGCAGTAGATACTTGATATAACAAAGGCTGAAAAGTGTGATAATTTCTTTTATCAAACATTACTATTTGCACCTTTTTATTGATGAGTTTTCTAGCAAACGCTACGCCGCCAAATCCGCCACCTATAACTACTATTCTTGGATAATCTGTTTCAGGTATGTTCATACGGTAAATATAAGGTGCAATTTCATGGACATATTGTAACATTTTTATAAAATTGTTGACTTATATAAAAACTGGATAATTGAGTAAGCCAGATAAGGAAAAATTTGTTCAATTGCTGGAAAAGCATCAAAATATCCTACACAAAATATGTAGGATGTATGCTGCTGATCAGCATGAACATAATGATCTTTTTCAAGAGATGAGCGTTCAACTATGGAAAGCGTTCCCAAAATTTAGAGGCGATTCGAAATTTAGCACCTGGATGTACAGAGTTTCCTTAAATACCGCTATTACCCTATATCGAAAAAAGAAGAAAAGAGTAGATAATAATGATATTGATCAGGTAGCTTTTAAGATAGAAGCTGAAGAATATGATTCTACTACTGAAGAGAACATTAAATTGCTGTATCAGGCTATAAAAGAGTTAAATGATATTGATAAAGCTTTAGTCTTATTGTATTTAGAAGAAAAAGATTATGAAGAGATAGCTAAAACTTTAGGGATTTCACAGGTTAATGCTAGAGTGAAGATGAATAGAGTTAAGAAAAAATTAAAAAAAATTTTACAAGCATAAGATGGATGAATTAGAATTATTAAAAAAAGACTGGAAAAAGCAAGAGGAAAAATTGCCCCAATATGATAAGCAAAAACTCTCACCTATGCTCCAGCGAAAATCTACTTCTGTAGTTAAGTGGATATTTATCATCAGTATTATAGAATTTGCCTTCTGGATTGTTATTGATTTGCTTTCATTTGATCAACAATATGCAGCAATTGTGAGTGATTTAGGTCTATCGATTTACATGAAAATTTTAATCTATATCAATTATATTGGAATTGTTGTTTTTATAGGCTGGTTTTTAAGGAATTACTTAAAAATTAAAGTTACTGATGATGTCAAAACTTTACTTAAAAGAATTTTAGAGACCAGACAAAGTGTTAAATATTACGTTTGGTTCAATCTTATCATATTTGCTATAAGCTTTGCCATAGGATTTTTTGCTGCTATTGCACAGGTATCAGATAATTATGAAGATAATTTTTACTATTTCTTAGGCTTTTTTATTATTAGTTTAGCTATCATTGTTGGACTTTTATGGTTGGTCTATTATTTGATTTATGGCAGATTAATAAGAAGATTGGTTAAAAATTATAAAGAATTTAAAAAAGAAGAATAATGAAATTTTATCGATTAATACTCGTATTTTTTTTATCGATTAATTGTGTATTTGGGCAACCTGCCAGTGAAAACGCAATGCTTTGGGAAGTGACTAAAAAAGAGCAGAGCGGATATATTTATGGAACGATACATATAAGCTGTGATGCCGACTTGAGTGAACAAGTAATACAGGCGCTTGATCAGTCTAATCAATTAGTACTAGAAGTTGATCTTTCTGATCCAACTTTACAGATGAAAATGATGCAGAAAATGATTTTACCGAATCAAAAAAGCGCTGCTGATTATTTAACGGATAAGGAATATGATTTGCTTAAAAATTATATCAATCAAAACGTTGAGATGATTCCAGGTTTTTCACTTGTTAAGTCTTTGAAACCTATTTTTTTAAGTGGTTTAATCACCCAATCTTTGCTTACTTGTTCAAGTCAAGAAGGCTATGACAAGCTGCTAATGCAACATGCACAGCAGAGAGAAATATCGGTTACCGGTTTAGAAACTATAGAAGAACAGATAGATGTGTTAGATCAAATACCAGTTCAGAAAGTTTATGATGAAATTATTGAATCTATAAAGGATGATCAAAAAGAAGATAGAAAAATGATTTACGAGATGATAAGGCACTATAAAAATGCTGACCTTCAGGCTTTAAAAAAGTTGCTTTCTGATGCTGATAGTGTAATCAATGACTTTTCTGATGTGGCACTTGATCAAAGAAATAACAAATGGATACCCAAAATTAAAAATCAACTTTCTGAAAACAAGCCATTCATAGGTTTTGGTGCTGCTCATTTAGTAGGCGAAAATGGTGTGATAGAACTATTACGCAAAGAAGGTTATAGCGTAGAGCCTGTTAATTAATCATCAGGATAATTAGCGCTATACCTACGTTTTTCATTGAGTTCTTCCATTTCGCGAAGCTCTTTTTCAGAAACAACTTTCTTAAAAGAAGGATGTTGCTCAATAGCATATTCTAATTTCTCTGTGATATCTTCTATGCTATCATTGTCATAGTCGATATCCAGTGGTTCTTTAATTTGCATAGATTGCAGAATTCCTCTTTTTTTAATGTTAATGCCTTTGCGGTCAAAAGACCTTCTAAAACCATCAATAACAATGGGAATTACAATAGGTTTGTATTGTTTAATGATATATGCAGTTCCTTTCCTTATTGGTTTCCAGGGTCTTGTTGTGCCTTGTGGAAAAGTGATTACCCAACCGTCATCTATAGCTTTTCCAATATTGCTGATATCACTAAACTTCACTTTTCTATTGACTTCCTGACCATTAGCACGCCATGTTCTATCAATACTTACTGAACCGGCATAGGCCAATAATTTGGGCAAAAACCCACCTTTCATAGTCTCCCTTGCCGCAACATAGTAAAGATTCAATTTAGGATTCCATAGATAACCTACATTTTTAATAGAATCTATCCGTCCGCTTAAGCTGGCGTTAAATACATGATACATGGCAACTACATCAGCAAAGTAGGTCTGGTGGTTAGACACAAACAACACTTTTCTGTCAGGCAAATCTTTAATGATTTCTGATCCATCTATTTTTAACTGATTAAAACCTCTGTATCTTCTATGGGTAAGCGCACCCATAATACGGATTAACCATTTTTTTAAAAATAAGTAATGCCCAAATGGATTTTGTTTAATTAATCCCATGATTTGAATTATCCAACAAAAATAGCAAAACTTATCAGAGCCAAAATTAGTATTAACTACTTACTTAGATACATTTTACGTCTGGTATAAAGATCATAAAAGTCATCATCTTGTAAGCTATCAATGAAAAGTATGCTTTCGCCTGTACTTTTCATTTCCGGACCTAATTCTTTATTGACATTATGAAACTTGTCAAATGAGAATACAGGTCGTTTAATGGCGTAACCCTTTAGCTGCGGATTAAAATCAAAATCTTTTATCTTTTTGTGACCCAGCATGATCTTGGTGGCGTAATTAACATAAGGTTCACGGTAAGCTTTTGCGATAAATGGCACAGTTCTAGAGGCCCTAGGATTGGCTTCAATGATATACACTTTATCATGTTTAATGGCAAATTGAATATTTATCAACCCTACTGTATTTAAAGCCAACGCAATTTTCTTAGTATGATCTCTGATTTGTTCTAATACTAAATCACCTAAATTAAAAGCAGGTAATAGCGCATTAGAATCTCCTGAATGAATTCCACATGGTTCTATGTGTTCCATTATTCCCATTATGTAAACGTCTTCACCGTCGCAAAGCGCATCTGCTTCAGCTTCAATAGCACCATCTAAATAATGATCTAATAATAGTTTATTATTTGGTATTTTTCTGAGAAGATCAACAACTTCTGCTTCAAGATCATCTTTATTAATGACTATTTTCATGCCCTGACCACCAAGAACGTAAGATGGTCTTAAAAGAATTGGGAAATCCAACTCGTCTGCTAAGTTAAGCGCTTCATCTGCTGTTTCAGCTGTGCCAAATTTAGGATAAGGAATGTCATTATCTCTTAAAAGCGTTGAAAATCTTCCTCGATCTTCCGCCAGATCTAATGATTCATAACTAGTTCCAATGATTGGAATATCATATCGATTCAGTTTTTCCGCAAGTTTCAAGGCGGTCTGACCGCCCAACTGAACGATAACACCTTCTGGTTGTTCGTGCTGAATGATATCATAAATATGTTCCCAGAAAACAGGTTCAAAATAGAGTTTATCTGCCGTATCAAAATCAGTAGATACGGTCTCTGGATTACAATTGATCATAATGGTTTCATAGCCGGCTTCAGAAGCCGCCATTACCCCATGAACGCAGCAATAATCAAATTCTATTCCCTGACCAATTCTATTTGGACCCGAACCCAGAACAACGATTTTTTTCTTGTCAGTTACCTTGCTTTCATTGCTGACAAAGGTATTGCCATGTTTATCAGTAATTTGAGCTTCAAAAGTAGAGTAGTAGTAAGGCGTTTTAGCTTCAAACTCTGCCGCACAGGTATCTACCAACTTGTAGACACGCTGAATGTTAAGTTCGCCTCGCTTTTTATAAACCTCACTTTCTAAACAGCCCAGCATATGAGCAATTTGCCTGTCAGCAAATCCTTTTTGTTTTGCTTCTAAAAGCAATTCTTTATCCAAATTATTGACATTAAACTTTTCGATTTCTTTCTCCAAGTAATGTAGCTCCTCATATTGTTTTAAAAACCACATATCAATTTTAGTGATATCGTATATGCGCTTCAGAGGAATACCTGCCTGTATAGCATCATAAATTACAAAAACACGATCCCAGCTGGCGTAGGTTAGCTTATTTAATATTTGATTGTAATCTGTATAACCCTTGCCATCTGCGCCTAAACCATTTCTTTTAATCTCAAGCGATTGTGTTGCTTTATGTAAGGCTTCCTGGAAGGATCTGCCTATTCCCATAACCTCTCCAACGGCCTTCATTTGCAAGCCTAATGTTCTATCTGAACCTTCAAATTTATCAAAGTTCCAGCGTGGTATTTTTACAATGACATAATCTAAACTAGGTTCAAAATAAGCAGAGGTCGTTTGCGTAATTTGATTTTGCAATTCTGTTAAGTGATAACCTATAGCTAATTTAGACGCTACCTTAGCGATAGGATAACCTGTTGCCTTTGAGGCTAAGGCCGATGAGCGGGAAACCCTGGGGTTTATTTCTACACCTATGATGTCTTCTTTTTCATCGTTACTTACAGCAAACTGTACATTACAGCCACCGGAGAAATTCCCAATACTGCGGATCATCTTAATCGCCATATCCCGCATTTTCTGATAAGCAGTATCGCTTAAAGTCATGGCTGGAGCAACAGTGATAGAATCTCCTGTATGGATACCCATAGGATCCATGTTTTCTATACTACATATAATTGCAATATTATCATTGGCATCACGTAATAACTCTAACTCATATTCTTTCCAACCAATTAAAGCTTTGTCTATAAGCACCTCGTGTATTGGTGATGCTTCTAGACCACGTGTGAGTAATTCATTAAAATCTTTTTCATGATATACCAGAGAAGCGCCTGTACCGCCTAAGGTATAAGAGGCTCTAATCACTAATGGAAACCCAAATTCCTGAGCCACTTCTTTGCCTTGCAAGAAAGAAGTAACCGTTTTAGAAGGTGCTACGGGGATGTCTATTTTCCCCATTAATTTTCGGAATTCCTCTCTATCTTCTGTAATATTAATAGCACCAATATCAACACCAATCATTCTGACGTTAAAGTCTTTCCATATACCTTTATCATCTGCCTCGATACATAAGTTTAAGGCGGTTTGACCACCCATGGTAGGTAAAACAGCATCTATTTCGGGGTGGGCGTTTAGTATCTCTACAATAGATTTAGTTGTAAGTGGCTTAAGGTAAACATGATCTGCCATAGATGGGTCAGTCATGATGGTTGCCGGATTAGAATTGATCAAAATCGTTTTAAGTCCATCTTCTTTTAAGGAGCGTAATGACTGTGAGCCGGAATAATCAAATTCGCAGGCTTGCCCAATAATAATGGGGCCAGAACCTATAACGAGGATACATTGAAAATCAGAATTACGTGGCATATTTTTCTTCAAATTTAAACATAAAAAAAGGCGTTACCTAAATTTATAAGTAACGCCTTCTATTTAGTTGTTAATTAAACATTTATCTTTTTCTTAAGCTAGGCTCAGATGAAACACTTAATTTTTTTCTTCCTTTCGCTCTTCTTCTTTTTAATACTTTTCTGCCGGCTTTAGTTGCCATTCTACTTCTAAAACCGTGTTTGTTTTTTCTCTTTCTTTTTGAAGGTTGAAATGTGCGTTTCATCTTAATTTTTTTAGCGTTGCAAATATATAATTATTAGTTTTAAATACAAGCTTTTAATTCGGTTTATGGAATATTTTTTTACATTTGTGCCTCAATTTTTACCGAATGTTTCATAAAAATATCAAGCTGGTTTTAACAGCTATCACTTTAGGGTTTGCTGTATATCAATTTATACTAAACAATATCGGTAACGGTATTGCATTAATATTTTTAGCCGGCATGTTTGTTTTTTTGTACTTTAAAAACGAAATAATTTTGCTTAGTTTTTTACAAATGAGAAAGCAAAATTTCGAGGGCACAAAGAAATGGCTGGATAAAATTAAAAATCCTGAAGCAGCCCTAACCACTAAACAGCAAGGTTATTATAATTATCTTCACGGTTTAATTATGTCGCAACAAAACATGACTAAATCTGAAAAATATTTTAAAAAAGCCATAAAATTAGGTTTATCTATGAAGCAGGATTTGGCGATGTGTAAACTTAACCTGGCTGGTATTGCGATGTCAAAAAGAAGAAAACGAGAAGCCCAAAAATTACTGAAAGAGGCTCAAAAGTTAGATAAACACAATATGATGAAAGAGCAAATTCAAATGATGAAGCAGCAAATGAAAAAGATTTAAGTTTTACATTATAAATTTTAAGTTAACGGGCATTTATAAAATGATTTGATTTACTTTATTTAATAAAAAATAGATTGCTATGAGTTATATAACAACACCTACTGTAGAAAAAAAGCAAGCTGTAAAGCTTTTTTATAAAGATTATGGAGAAGGTCAACCTGTGATTTTAGTTCATGGCTGGCCCTTAAGTCACAGAATGTGGGAATATCAGGTAGATGATTTAGTAGCAGCAGGATACAGAGTTATCACCTATGATAGGCGTGGCTTTGGCAAAAGTTCTCAACCATGGCATGGATATACGTATCAGGATTTTGCAGATGATCTTTATGAAGTTATATGCTCACTGGAATTATCAAACGTTATTTTAGTTGGGTTTTCAATGGGCGGTGGCGAATTAGCCACTTATGTTGAAAAGTATGGCACATCTAAGGTGTCTAAATTAGTTTTTTTATCATCTGTAGCACCTTATATGCTTAAGACAGATGACAATCCTGAAGGTGTTGATGAAAGCGTATTTGATGATATGAAAGCTGGTATTGCCCAAGATCGCGCTGGATTTTTTGCAAATTTTGGAAAGAATTTCGTTAATCTTGAAAAAAACAGTGACCGTGTAAGTAAAGCTCAAGTTGATTTAAACTGGTATGTAGCCTGTAGAGCCTCTCGCAAAGCTACTTTAGATTGTGTAGACGCCTTTGGCAAAACAGACTTTAGGAAAGGTTGTCAGGAGATAGATATTCCTACTCTAGTTATTCACGGTGATGACGATGCCATTGTACCTATGGAAGTTTCCGGTAAACGCGCTGCAGATTTAATACCAAATGCTCAATTTAAAATAATCAAAGGTGCGCCACACGGCTTAACCTTTACACATAACCAAGAGTTAAACCCTATTCTGATTGATTTCTTTAATCAGGAATAAACTAATAACAATAATTATTTCAATGATTTTACCAATTGTCGCTTATGGTCATCCGGTTTTAAAAAAGAAAGCTCAAGAAGTTAATCCACAGTCTAAAGAGGTGCAGGAACTTATTGACAATATGTGGGAAACTATGTATAACGCTAGCGGTGTTGGTTTAGCTGCCCCACAAGTGGGTAAATCCTGGCGAATTTTCATTATAGATCCGGCTGCATTTGCTGCTGATGAATCGCTTCCCGAAGATGAAAAAAAGGAACTAAAATCTTTAAAACAAACTTTTATCAATCCTGAGGTTATTGAAGAAAATGGTGATGAATGGGCTTTTCAAGAAGGTTGCCTAAGTATACCCGATGTGAGAGAAGACGTTTTTAGAAAGCCTGAAATAAAAATAGCCTACCATGATAGAGAAGGTCAGTTACATGAGACAAACTTTTCTGGAGTGGCCGCCCGAGTCATACAGCATGAATACGATCATATTGAAGGTGTTTTATTTACTGATAAATTATCAGGTTTAAAAAAACGTTTAATCAAAGGTAAACTAAATGCCATTTCTAAAGGTAAAATAGATATCGAATACCGCATGAAATTTCCTAAATACAAGAAAAAATAAATATTCAAATTAAATATAATCTACTTATTTTAAACAATTTAAATGAATTTAGACAAAATATTATCAATATCAGGGAAGCCCGGTTTATATGAATTGATATCAAGATCAAAGGGTGGCTTCATTGTAAAATCATTAGATACTGATAAAAAAACAGCTGTGAGCATGCGTCAAAATATTAGTGTGCTTGGCGAAATTGCTATTTTTACTTACGATGATGAAATTCCATTATATAAGGTATTTCAAAAAATGGCTGAAAAAGAGTCAAATCAAGCAGCCATAGATCATAAATCATCTTCTAATGAATTAAAATCTTATTTTCAGGAAGTGCTTCCGGAATATGATGAAGATAGCGTATATGTAAGTAATATTAAAAAGGTTATTCTTTGGTATAACTCACTTATTGAAAAAGGCATAACTGAATTTGAGGCTGAGAAAGTTCAGGAGAAAGAGAAAAAAGATAATAATGCACAGTAGGAAGAAGAAATTAGCGGCTTTTGGTAGATTGTTAGATATCATGGATGATCTTAGGGAAAAGTGTCCATGGGATAGAAAACAAACAATGGAAAGCTTACGACATCTGACTATCGAAGAAACCTACGAATTAGGAGATGCAATACTAGATCGTAACCTTTCTGAGATCAAAAAAGAAGTTGGTGATCTTTTGTTGCATTTGGTTTTTTACGCTAAAATAGGTAGTGAAAAAGAAAGTTTTGATATAGCTGATGTCTGCGATGCTTTATGCGATAAGCTCGTTGAGCGCCATCCACATGTTTACGGTGACGTAAATGTAGAAAATGAAGATCAAGTTAAAAAAAACTGGGAGAAACTTAAGCTCAAAAAAAAATCAGATAGTGTGCTATCAGGAGTACCAAAGTCATTACCGGCCTTAGTCAAGGCAGAACGCATTCAGGATAAAGTTGCCGGTGTAGGGTTTGACTGGGATAACAGACATCAGGTATTAGATAAAGTAAAAGAAGAAATTGTAGAAATTGAGGAGGCTGTTAGCGAAAAAGATAATGACGCTATGGAGGATGAAATGGGAGATGTGTTTTTCTCTTTGATCAATTACTGCCGCTACATTAATGTTAATGCTGAAGCCGCTTTAGAACGAACCAATAAAAAATTTATCAAGCGTTTCCAGTCAATGGAGGAAATGACACGGAGAGATAATACTTCTCTTAGTGAAATGACCTTAGAACAGATGGACGAGCTTTGGGAAAAAAGCAAATCTAAATCTTAAACAATCATTGAGCAAACATACCATAAGGTAATAAAACAGGCATGGGTTTACTTATTTTGAAAGTATACCTCTTTTGGTATTAATATAATTGATTTATCAGTAGCTAAGATGCAAAACTTTACTAATAAGTATTTTGATATTGCCAAACCGGTTTTTATTCCTGCTGCTGTTATAACCTTTATATTTGTAACACTTACCATTGTTTACAATCAGCAAGCAGAGAAAATGTTTTCTGATTTTCAGGTATACATGTCTGAACAGTTTGGTTTTTTTATCAACATATCGATTAATTATTATCTGTTTTTTGTTCTTTTCCTGGCGCTGAGCAAATTCGGAAAGATTAAAATAGGAGGCGCTGATGCTAAACCCAGCTTTAATAAATTTTCATGGATTGCCATGCTTTTTTCAGCTGGTATGGGTATTGGGTTAGTTTACTTTAGCGTTGCAGAACCTATGCTTAATTTTAATCATCCTATTCAATCTGACCTATCATCGGTTGAGAAATCTAACCTTGCAATGAAGCACACCTTTTTTCATTACGGTTTTCATGTTTGGGGGATTTATACATTATTAGGTATTGCTTTAGCCTATTTTACCTTTAATAAAAAAGCACCATTATCGATTAAAGCTACTTTAAAACCTCTTTTTGGTAAAATAATGGATACTGGCATCGGTTATGCCATCGACGTGATAGCTGTTTTAGCCACCTTATTTGGTTTAGCTACAACTTTAGGTTTTGGAGCAGTTCAATTTTCTACCGGAATAGG
>JAVLBJ010000064.1:12206-14272 GCA_031581455.1 Psychroflexus sp.
TGGTGGATTTCCTGGTCGCCATTTGTAGGTACATTTATCGCCAGAATTTCTAAAGGAAGAACACTTAGAGAAATAGCGATATATGGATTGATTATACCATCACTTTTTTCCTTTCTATGGATGTCTGTACTGGGCGATACAGCGCTGCAAATGCAGCTTGATAATACAGCAGACTTAGCAGGTGTTGTCGCGGGAGATAGCTCATTAGGATTATTTAAAATGCTGGAGGAATTGCCATACTATAAAATCACCGCATTTCTAAGCGTCTTTTTAGTAGGTACATTTTTCATCACATCATCAGATAGCGGATCATTAGTTGTAGATTTTATGACCTCTGGCGGTAAACTAAATGCACCCAAAGGACAAAAAGTTTTTTGGGCGTTTATGGAAGGTGCCATAGCCATTGCTTTACTTGTTGGCGGTGGATTAACAGCTTTGCAATCAGCATCAATTTCTACCGGATTCCCCTTCGCGGTAATTTTAATCTTGGTTAGCATTTCATTAGTAAAAACCATGAAAGACGATCCTCAGCTGAAAGAATAACCTTTAAGGATATACTCATAATTTGATATTTTTTAGAATAACAAACAGATGTCATTATAAGTCAGATTTCTAAATTTAATGTTATTAAGGTTTTATAACTCTCACATTTCTTTTATTATTGCAAAAAAAATAATATGATAAAACAAACCGTAAAAAAATGTTTACTTGTCGCATTAGTAGCAGTATTTTCTGCTGGAATGCAAGCACAAACAGAAGAAAAAGTATCCGATGAGCAATTAAAGAAATTTGTAGAAGTTTCTAAAAAAGTTCAGGGCGAAAGCATGAAGCAACAGCAAAAAATGATGAAAGTTATTGAAGACGAAGGTCTTACCGCTGAGCGCTTCAATCAAATATACAAAGACCAGCAAAATCCTAATAAAGAATCTGATGCGTCTGCTGAAGAGAAAAAGCAACATGCTGCAGCTATGAAAAAGATTAAATCTATGAATAAGCAATCTCAGCAAGATATGGAGGCTTTAATCAAGGAAGAAGGCATGAAAGTTGAAACTTATATGATGATTAATCAGAAGCTTCAAAGTGATCAAGACTTGATGCAAAGATTTAGAAAAATCATGGCAAGTCAACAGCCACAACAACAACAACAACCAAATATGCAAAAACCAAATTAATCAAGCCTATATTTGATGTTGAAAAAACAAAAAAGCTGCTCTTTGAGCAGCTTTTTTTATTACATCAAAAAATAGATAGGATAAAAGGATACTTTCAGCTTATGATTTTAAATTCAAAATTTTTTTGTAGCATTGATAAATTTTCAACTATGAACTTGTTATTAATCAGAAAGATAAGAGAAAGACTTCTAAAAGAGAGTAAAATTAAGCGTTACTTGATATATGTTTTAGGTGAAACAGTTCTTGTTGTCATCGGTATTTTGATAGCACTTCAAGTCATTAATCAAAATGAGCTTCGAAAAAAACATAATTTAGAAATGAAATTGCTGTCAAACCTGAAAAGTGACCTCAATTTAGAAAGTGGAGATTTAAAACATATTATAAAACGTAGAAATAGTAAAGCTTTATCTGCTCAAAAAATGTCAGGTTATCACAATAAAAAGCTAATATACTTTAGCTGCTTTTAATAATGCTGAATTAGGTGCAAAAAGCCAGGAAGTATTAGATTTAGTTGAAAAAACTATAATATTGATTAATGAAGAGCTTGACTGACTAATAAGTAAACTTTTTGTGTTTTTTGATTAAAACTTAACCAGCGATCACTCATATAATATATTAGACTATTCTTCTAATTTTTCTTGTTGTTTAGCTTTTTGTTTTTCCTTAAGCTCCATTAATAATTCCTTAATAGAACCACCTAACCAGTAAGGGACGATAGATATCAGGAAAATCATCAACCAGAAACCTATGGTTAAAATGCCCATGAACATCAAAAAGCCTAAATATTGGTCGAATTCAAACATTGATCATTATTTTCTACAAATATAATAACTTTTTTCATCTTTATTTTATTTATCGACCTCCTTTGAATTATTTTTCAACACTTCACTTCAT
>JAVLBJ010000065.1:0-13404 GCA_031581455.1 Psychroflexus sp.
AAAAATCTAAATAACTAATTATCAAATTTTTAAAAATAATCAAATTGTTCAATGTTATAACATTGATAAACTCTAATTACTAACTTAAATTGATACTTAGAGAAACTTAAAAAATTTGTTTGGACACTACTGAAATATTATCTGCAATACTATTTTTTGCTTTTTATCATTTCTTCAAGCAAATCCCACATTTCCTGAGGAATATCTTCTAACATATTAAATTGTCCAGCTCCTTTAAGCCATTCTCCACCATCTATGGTGATCACTTCTCCATTGATATAACCTGAAAAATCCGATATTAAATAAGCAGCCAGGTTAGCCAATTCCTGATGTTCACCTACGCGTTTTAAAGGTACTTTTTTAGCCAGGTCAAACTTTTCTTTAAGTTCTCCGGGAAGCAATCTATCCCAAGCGCCTTTAGTAGGGAACGGACCGGGAGCTATGGCGTTTTGCCGAATGCCATATTTAGCCCATTCTACAGCTAATGAGCGTGTCATTGCTAAAACACCGGCTTTAGCGGTTGCGCTAGGTACTACATAGCCAGAGCCGGTTGAGGCATAGGTGGTCACGATATTTAAGATAGATTTTCCTTGTTCCTGATTTTTTATCCAGTCTTTACCTATAGCCAACGTACAGTTTTTAGAACCTTTTAAAACGATATCAATAATAGTATCAAAAGCATTAGCAGAAAGACGTTCTGTAGGTGATATAAAATTGCCAGCTGCATTATTCATCAATATGTCTATAGGGCCTAATTGGCTTTTAGCGTTTTCATACATGCTTACCACATCGTCATAATGTCTAACATCACAACTAATGGCAATGCATTTACCGGATTTGCTGTGTTGATTGAGTTCCGTTGCTGCTGCATCTAATTTTTCCTGATTTCGTGAGGTGATCGCCACGTTTGCTCCGAGCTGTAAAAAATACCGACTCATAGATTTTCCTAATCCGCTGCCACCACCTGTGACGATGATGTTTTTATCTTTTAAGCTGCTTTTAGGCAACATTGAACGCGTATTTGCTTGATTCATAGTTGTTGTTTATAAAAATTATTCGTCTATTAAAATGTCTAAAAGTTCTACAGCTGCCTGGCTGATTTTTGTGCCGGGACCAAAAACGGCGACGGCACCTGCGTCAAATAAAAACTGGTAATCTTTTGTAGGGATGACACCTCCTACTATGACCATAATATCTTCTCTGTTTAATGCTTTTAGTCGGTTAATTACATCCGGCACTAAGGTTTTATGACCGGCTGCCAGTGAAGATATACCTAAAATATGCACGTCATTTTCAACGGCTTGTTTGGCTGCTTCTTCAGGGGTCTGGAATAATGGACCGATATCAACATCAAAACCTAAATCGGCATAACTGCTGGCCACTACTTTTGCCCCGCGATCATGGCCGTCCTGACCCATTTTTGCAATCATGATTCTTGGTCTTCTACCTTCTTTTTCTGCAAAATAATCAGCTAATTCCTGTGCCTTTTTAAAACTGCTATCTTCTTTCATTTCGCTACTATAAACGCCTGTAAAAGTCTGGTTTTTTGCTTTATGTCTGCCAAACACATCTTCCATAGCATCACTAATCTCGCCTAAGGTTGCTCTACTTCTGGCGGCATCAACCGCTAAGGCTAATAAATTCCCTTGATCAGATTTAGCCGCTTCAGTAAGGTGTTTTAACTTTTTATCTACCGCTTCCTGATCGCGTTCAGCTCTTATTTTTTTTAAGGCTTCCACCTGTTCTTTTCTTACTTTTTGATTGTCTACTTCTAAGGTAACAATATCATCTTCCTGCTCGAGTCTATAATCATTTACACCAACAACAACCTCTTTTTTACTATCTATTCTAGCCTGTTTTTTGGCAGCAGCCTGTTCTATGCGTAATTTAGGAATGCCTTCTTCTATGGCTTTTGTCATGCCGCCTAATTCCTCGATTTCCTGAATATGTTCCCAGGCACGCTCAGCGATATCGTTAGTCAGTTTTTCTAAGTAGTAACTGCCACCCCAGGGATCAACAGATTTGGTCATTTGGGTCTCGTCTTGTAGATAAAGTTGTGTATTTCTGGCAATTCGGGCTGAGAAATCAGACGGTAGCGCTATAGCCTCGTCTAAAGCGTTGGTATGTAAAGATTGGGTGCCGCCAAATACGGCTGCCATAGCCTCAACTGTTGTTCTGGCTACATTGTTAAAAGGATCTTGCTCCGTTAAGCTATAACCGCTGGTTTGACAGTGCGTTCTGAGCGAGAGTGATTTAGGATTTTTAGGATTAAATTGCTTAACTAATTTAGCCCAAAGCATCCTTGCAGCCCGCATTTTGGCAATTTCCATAAAATGATTCATGCCTATACCCCAGAAAAAAGATAAGCGCGGTGCAAAACTGTCTATGTCCATACCAGCTTCTAATCCCTTTTTGATGTATTCAAGTCCATCAGCGAGCGTATAGGCCAGCTCAATATCTGCTGTGGCTCCGGCTTCCTGCATATGATAGCCGGAAATACTTATGCTGTTAAAACGCGGCATATTTTGAGATGTATACTCAAAGATATCAGATATAATCCGCATGGATGGCGTAGGTGGATAGATATAAGTATTTCTTACCATAAACTCTTTAAGGATGTCATTTTGTATGGTTCCTGAAAGTTGGTCTGGTTGAACACCTTGTTCTTCTGCCGCTACAATATAAAATGCCATAACCGGTATTACGGCGCCATTCATCGTCATAGATACAGACATCTTATCTAATGGTATTTGATCAAACAATAGTTTCATATCTTCAACGCTGTCTATAGCTACGCCGGCTTTTCCTACATCGCCAACTACACGCGGATGATCGCTATCATAACCGCGATGTGTGGGTAAATCAAACGCGACAGATAGACCTTTTTGCCCGGCTTTGAGATTGCGTCTGTAAAAAGCATTGCTTTCCTTAGCGGTTGAAAAACCAGCGTATTGACGAATAGTCCAGGGTCTTCCTACATACATTGTGCTGTAAGGACCGCGTAAGTAAGGCGGCATACCGGCTGCAAAGTTTAAATGATCAAGCTCTTTTAAATCTTCATCGTTATAGGTTTCTTTTAAATCTATTTTCTCTGCTGTATGAAATGAAGTGGCTTCTTTTTTTTGATGATCTTGCTTTTGTTTAAGCAATTCTAAATCGTCCAGATTTTTTCTTTTCATGGCTTAAGATTTTTGATTTTCCCCTTCCAGCCATTCCTTTTCTGTAGCTTCAGCTAAACGTTTGGCAATAATCGGTTCTATTTGGGTCTTTTCATGTCTTGGAGTTACAAATGGATAGAAATCTAGTTGATCTTTCACATGTCCATTTTCATCTACATATTTATTTAAACCCACTAAGGTCATTTCTTTGTCATCAAATTTAGCTTGTTCCTGCTGGGCTTTTTCTTTAATTTTTTGCTGAATTTTCCCTTCTTTTAATTGTTTTAAAAAACCCCCTGATTTTTCAATAGATTTCAAAAGTTCCAGGCTTGCTTCAGCAAGTTGATGTGTTATACTGTTAAATAAATAACTACCTTCTGTTGGGTTTTTAACCTTATCTAAATGACTCTCTTCACGTAACATCAATAATTGATTTCTGGCGATTCGCTGCCCGAAATCGTTAGGGTGATGAAAAAGAAAATCATAGGGTAAATTATTGATTTCTTCTGCGCCACCTAAGATGCCTGCCATAGATTCTGCTGTGCTCCTAATCATATTTAGGTTATAGTCATAAATGGTTTTATTACGATGTGCATTTATACTTTGTATCCTTATAAAAGGCTTGATCTCATATTTACTCAACAAGCTTTCTAATAGTATACGCAATGCCTGCAGCTTAGCGATTTCTATAAAATATCTACTCCCAACAGCTACTTTACATTTGATTTCCTTTAGCGCTGTAAGCTGTTTTTTATCAGCTAACAGATTAAGGTATTCATTAAGATGTGCGGCTGTGTAAGCGATTTCCTGAGTGGCATTAGCTCCGGCATTGTGATATAGGCTAGCGTTAATCAATAACCTATTTTGATGACTAACCTGCGTTTTTATAATATCTTCAGTGGTTTTAGAATGTTCAGGATAATAGCCTTTTAGAACTAAAAAATGAATAGGATCATTAACCAACTTTAAATTTTTTAGCGACTTTACCTGCGCTACTATTTCATTAAAGGTTTTATTACCTGTATAGACCTCAAGTAAAACATCAACATTTTTATCAGCTAACTTTTTAAGTGTTTGCCATTGGTTATCTGATAGACTGCTTTTTAGTTTTAAAACGATTTTTTGCGTTCCCTTATCTACAGATTGTAAAATCAGGTCGTGGTTTAAATGCTCACTATCTAAATCAAATTCCTGAACAATCAACCAGTCATTATATGATTGAGCCGCTGTTTTTTGAGATAAGTCTTCTTGATGGTAAAAAGGTTTAATCGCAATGTTTTCAGCGGTTTTTGTGATTAAACTATTGTAATCTTTACCTTTTAAATCCATTTGAATTTTCTGCTTCCAGGCATTAGCAGAAACATCATCGAAATCTTTAAATAAATGTTGACTCATATCAATCTTTTAAACTATCTTCAAATTCTATGATAAAAATTTCTTCATTTGTTTTTTTCATATAGAAATTTTCACGGGCGTATTTTTCTAAAAAAAAAGAATCTTTTAAATTTTTAATTTGCTGTTTATCAGATTTTAATTCTTTTTTGTAGTAGTTGTTTCGCTTTTTTATGTCGTTGATTTCTTCATTGAGTTCCATATGAACCAATAAGGAATTTGTATCTAAGAAAAGCATCCAAATCACAAAAAACAAGCCTACAAAGACGTATTTATTAAGTAATATTCTTACAATCTTGTTTTTTCTGATTTTCTTGAAATCCATATTATGACTTAAGCCCCTAATTAAAATTAATCTAAAACAAAGTTAATAAATTAACGCGCATGAAAAATTGAAATTTATCATTAAAGCGATGACTATCGTCAGATTTGATGTAATTTAAACCAAACGTTCTTTAACAAGTGTTCTTACCACTTCTATAGCTACATTATTAAATTTGTTATTGGGGATAATGATATCAGCAAATTCTTTAGAGGGCTCAATAAATTCTAAATGCATAGGTTTTAATGTTTTTTGGTATCTTGATATAACTTCATCTAAAGCTCGCCCGCGTTTGTGGATATCTCGTTTAATTCTGCGGATGAGCCTTTCATCGCTATCGGCATGAACAAATATTTTTACATCAAAAAGTTCTCGTAATTTTTGATTATTGAGCAACAAAATACCTTCTACAATCATGACCTTTTTAGGTTCAATTAATCTGGTTTTACCGGTTCGGTTGTGCTGTTTAAAAGAATAGACGGGCTGAGAAATACTGCTTCCTTTTTTTAGTGCTTTTAAATGATCGACTAACAAATCAAAATCAATAGATTGTGGGTGATCAAAATTTACCTTTGTTCTTTCTTCAAAGCTAATATGCGATAAGTCTTTGTAGTAATCATCTTGATAAATCACAGAGATATCCATAATGTTTAATTCCTGAATAATCTGATTGACAACTGTGGTTTTTCCGCTGCCTGTACCGCCGGCTATGCCTATAATGAGCATCTGTTTTTGGCGTAAAAATACATATTCGCTATAAAATTTAGGTATTAATCAAAATTAAAAATATTGATGTTTTGCATCAATTGCCTTACTTTTAACCCAAATAAAAGATATGAAGGTAACACATTTTATAATATATCTGATTAGCTTAGTGGCTTGTAGCCAAAAAGACGAAACTATAGAACCCATTGCAAATGATTATGACTATGAAGTTTTAACAGATCAGGCTGATGTGCCCTGGGGATTTGATTTTTTACCGGATAAGTCTATGTTAATCACCAACAGAGACGGTAAACTATTTCATCACAAAAGTAAAACAACTAAGCAGATAAAAGGAGTGCCAGAGGTTTACGCTGATAATCAAGGTGGATTATTAGATATAAAAGTCCATCCGGATTATCCGGAGCAACCGTGGATTTACATTTCTTATTCTTCTATTGCCGGAGAAAAAGATGGCGCACATACCGCATTGGCAAGAGCTCAACTTGATGGCAACCAACTAACAAATCTTGAAGTGCTATATAAAGCCACGCCCAATACGACTAAAGGTATCCACTTTGGGAGTCGTATAGAATTTGATAACGATGGATTTTTATATCTTACCATTGGTGAGCGTGGTCAGCGTGATGTTAATCCGCAAGACATTACCAGAGATGGTGGTAAAGTTTACAGATTTTACGACGATGGTCGTATTCCTAAAAGCAACCCTTTTTATGATGAGCCTAATGCTAAAAAAGCCATTTATTCTTATGGCCATCGCAATCCGCAAGGTATAGAGAGAAATCCGGAAACCGGTAAAATTTGGGTACATGAGCACGGCCCGAGAGGTGGCGATGAAATCAATATCATAAAAAAAGGAGCTAACTATGGCTGGCCGGTGATTACTTATGGAATTAACTATTCAGGAACAGAAATTACAGATGAAACAGCACGCCCGGGAATGGAACAGCCATTTTACTATTGGGTGCCTTCTATTGCGCCAAGTGGGATGACTTTTGTAAGATCTGATAAATATCCGCATCTTAATGGTAACCTGCTTGTTGGCTCATTAAAATTTGCTTATCTGGAGCATTTGATTATCAATAATAATCAAGTTCAAAAACGAGAAAAAATACTAATGAATCAGGGAAGGTTAAGAAGTGTTAAACAAGGACCTGACGGTTATTTGTATGCCGGTATAGAAGGCATAGGCGTAGTTAAAATATTGCCTAAAACCTAATTAGCCATGAATGGTTTCTTCTTTGCTTAGGTCTTTCATAACTTCAGCCTCATATTTTAAAAGCGACTTCCATTTGTCATCCACTTCCTGCCGGTTACCATATTGCCGAGCCAATTTAAGAAATAAGGTGTAGTGATTAGCCTCGCTAATCATTAATTTTCTGTAGAAATTGGCAATACGTTTATCGCTTAACTTTTCAGATAATAAGCGAAAACGTTCACAGCTTCTGGCTTCTATGAGTCCGGCTACTAATAATCTATGAATTAATTGTGTGTCTCTACTGCCGCCTTTTGGGAAAAACTTCATGATTTTACCCACATAAGCATCTTTTCGTTCTCTACCTAATTTAATACCACGCTCATTCATCAGGTCGTGTACCATTGTAAAATGGCTCATTTCTTCCTGTGCCAGCTCACTCATTTGGCTTACTAAATCTGTATATTCAGGAAAACTCACGATAAGCGATATAGCGGTAGATGCCGCTTTTTGTTCGCAGTAGGCATGATCTATTAATATTTCTTCTAAATTTTTTTCAGCAATTGATGCCCAACGCGGATCTGTAGGCAATCCTAATCCTAACATACTCATAATTCTAAATTAAATTTTTGTCGTAAAACTTCTACTTTTGGGTTGATTTCCAATAACTTATTGTATTTCTCCTTAGTCGTTACTATACTTTTTTCTTCAGATTTTTTGACGCTGATGTGTAGACTGATATGTGTGTTTTTAAGATTTTTCTTTAAATAGTTTAAAAGCTTGTCTTGTTCCCTCTGCAAATCTTCTTTCATGCCTTGCGCCGGCAGAACAACCATTAATTTTTTATCCTGAACGTCTAGTTGACAGGCTTTTAAAACAGCAGATAAATTACGCTTTCCGGCATCTTTTACAGCTTGAGTGTAATTTTTCCAGTAATTAAATACCTGATCTTCAGTAAAAGGCTCAACCATTTCTTGCTCCGGTAAACTGTTTTTCGCATGAGCGGATTGAACTGCTTTTTTCTGACGAATACTCTTTAGTGATAGACCAGGAACTGATTTTTTTAGCTTTTGATTTTCAGTAGGTTCGTTTACAACATTTTCAGCTGATGGCGTTTGCTGAGATTTCATCTTCGATTGATCCTCTTCTTGAGTAAATGAATTTTTACTTTCTAATTCTGTTGATTTTTCACCTGATTGATCCTGTTGATTTCCCGTTTCAGTTGAGTTAGAAGTTGATGATGTCCCCGATTGTTTAGTTTGATTTTGTGGGTTTTCTACTTTGTCATCATCTGAAAGTGAAGGGGCTTTGATTTCAGGTTTTGATATCGGTTGATTCTCTTTTTGCTCGTTGTAGCCGTTTTTCTCCTCAACTTTTTGATTTAAGTTTTTTTTTTCACTTGAATCAGCGCCATTTTTCTGAGAATGAATGACATTCATCAAAGCTAATTCAAGGCTAATACGTTGATTATAAGAGGATTTGTACTTGTAATCACATTCGTTTGTGATATTGATACTTTTGATTAAAAAATCAGCAGACAGCGATTTTGCCTGTCTGATATATTCTCGTTTTGCTTCATCGCTTACCTCTAAAAGTTTAACCGTATCCTGATTTTTAGCGACTAAAATATCTCTAAAATGAGATGTTAACCCACTTATAAAATGGTGACCGTCAAATCCTTTTGCTAATAACTTGTCGAGAAGAAGCAGCGCATTTTTCATGTCCTGCTGGTAGAGGTAATCCGTCATTTCAAAGTATGTTTTGAAATCTAGAATGTTTAAGCTTTCACTTATTTCTTCTCGTGTTAGTTGGTTACCGCAAAAACTAACCACACGGTCAAAAGTAGATAACGCATCACGTAAGGCGCCGTCAGCATGTTCAGCGATGATATGTAGCGCATCATCATCTGCTTCTACATTTTCCTCTTCAGCTACGTGTTTTAAGTGGTTTTTAATATCAGTTACACTTATTCGGCTAAAATCAAAAATCTGACATCTCGATAATATCGTAGGAATGATTTTATGCTTCTCTGTTGTGGCTAAAATGAAAATCACATGTTTCTGCGGTTCTTCCAGAGTTTTAAGGAAGGCATTAAAAGCACTTTGAGATAACATGTGGACTTCGTCTATGATATAAACTTTATATTTTCCGACCTGTGGTGGTATTCTAACTTGCTCGTTTAATTTTCTTATATCATCTACCGTATTATTTGAAGCCGCATCTAATTCAAAAATATTAAATGCAAAATCTTGATGCTGTTCTCCTGATTCTTTCTCGTTAATCTTTTTAGCCAATATTCGCGCACAAGTTGTTTTACCAACACCTCTGGGACCGGTAAAAAGGAGCGATTGCGCCAGATGATTATTGGCTATGGCTTTTTTTAATGTATCTGTAATTGCTTTTTGCCCTACAACATCTTCAAAGTTCTGCGGACGGTATTTTCTGGCTGATACTATAAATTGCTCCATGCTACAAATATAAGTATTGCCATTAAAAAAGTAGAAGAATGATTAAAATGGATTTCAAAAAAGTATGATCAATGAGTAAAATAACTGATAAACAATAAGTTATAAACTCGAATTTACTTTTGTTAAGATTGGCTATGTAAAAAACTTTGTATTGCTATTGATAAATTCCATAACAGATGACATTGTACTTTTAGCTTGATCATTTGATTTGTCTAAAGCTAAATCAGTCTTTAAATCATCATAATAAACAAGTTTCCATTGACTATCGTTAAACTCTAAAGCACTTAAATTCTCAATCCAATCACCTGAGTTAAGATACATACAGCACCCATGATCGTTTTGCTTTGTTTCTATAACAGGTTGGTGGATATGCCCGCAAATCACATAATCATAATCATTTTTAATAGCGAGCTCGGCAGCTACATTTTCAAAATTATTGATGTATTTCACCGCTTTTTTAACACTGTTCTTGATTTTTTTTGATAAAGAATAGCGCTCTTGGCCAAATTGTATCAACCACCAATTGATAACGCGGTTAAATCTGATTAACATATCATAACTCCATCCGCCAATTTTAGCTAACCATTTAGCGTTTTGTATGGAGGCATCAAAGACATCGCCATGAAAAAACCAGGCTTTTTTGCCGTTTAGCCACATGACATGCTTATCTACAATTTTAATACTACCAATGGACAAATCGCTAAATTTTCTAAGCATTTCATCATGATTTCCTGTTAGATAAATCACCTGCGTACCATTTTTTGAAAATTCTATAATTTTTTGAATAACCTCAAGATGTTCCCTGGGGAAGAATTTTTTTCTAAACTGCCAAATATCTATGATATCTCCGTTTAAAATTAAGTACTCTGGTTTAATAGAGTTAAGGTATTCTAATAGTTCTTTTGCCCGTGAGCCGTGAGTCCCTAAATGTGTGTCTGAAATAACGGCTAATTGAATTTGACGTCCGATAATAAAGTATTTAAGTGTTTACCAAATGTAAAATGATAACAGCACTAAAGGCTATATCCTACTTTAAGATATGATTAGCTAATCTTTAAATAAAAAGCTTTAAATGTAAATTAATTATAAGTATCACTTTTTAAAAAGGCTATGAAAACCTACATTTGTTGAAAAATCTGTAATGGCAGGAAATCAGTTTGGAGAGGTTTTTAAGCTTACTACTTTTGGTGAATCTCATGGAAAATCTATCGGAGGTATAATAGAAGGTTGTCCTGCGGGTATTGAGGTTGACTTGCAAAAAATACAGCATGAATTAGATAGGCGAAAACCAGGGCAATCCAATATTGTTACCCAGCGAAAAGAATCTGATGAAGTTGTCTTTCAATCGGGTATTTTTGAAGGGAAAACTACAGGAACACCCATAGGTTTTATCATTAACAATCAGGATCAAAAATCTAAAGATTACAGTCATATTAAAGACGTTTATCGTCCCAGTCATGCTGATTTTACTTATCAGCAAAAATATCAAAATAGAGATTATAGAGGTGGAGGACGATCATCAGCCAGAGAAACCGCCTGTCGTGTTGTGGCGGGCGCTTTAGCTAAACAGTTTCTTCAGGATATTTATGTTGCAGCTTACACTAAAAGCATAGGCCATTTAACCTTTTCAACACCTTTAGATCAAATAGAATTATCTAAAGTTGATCAATTTACAACGCGTTGCCCGGATGAAACCATGCACCAACAAATGGAAGACCTCATCAAAAAAGTAAGAAAGCAAGGCGATACTATTGGCGGGGTAGTCAAGGGTGTGATTAAAAATGTACCGGTAGGTTTAGGCGAACCGGTATTTGATAAACTACACGCCCAATTAGGAAAAGCCATGTTGTCGATTAATGCGGTTAAAGGATTTCAATACGGCAGCGGCTTTGAAGGGACTAAAATGAAAGGGAGTGAACACAATGATATATTTCAACAAGATCAAACAACTACAACCAATTATAGCGGTGGTATACAAGGCGGTATAAGTAATGGCATGGCTATTTATTTTGATGTAGCCTTTAAGCCTGTCGCTACTTTACTGAGTAAACAAGACACGATAAATGAAGCCGGCGAGAAAGTAGAAATGCAAGGAAAAGGCAGGCACGATCCCTGTGTGGTGCCAAGAGCTGTAGCTATTGTAGAAGCAATGGCCGCTTTAGTTATCGCAGATTTTGTATTATTGAACCGACTAAGCACGATTTAATACGTTTATATGAAAAAATTAGCACTGCATTGGCAAATATTAATCGGTATGGCAGCCGGTATTTTATTTGCTTTATTTATGACCAATTTTTCCTGGGGCAATAGCTTTATATCCGATTGGATCAAACCCTTTGGGAATATTTTTATCAACTTACTCAAATTAATTGCCGTTCCGCTAATATTAGCTTCGCTGATTAAAGGAATATCAGATTTAAAAGATATTTCTAAACTCTCAAAAATGGGTTTACGTACAATTGTTACCTATTTGATTACCACCGTGGTCGCCGTATCTATAGGTTTGATGATTGTCAATGTGTTCCAGCCCGGAAAAAGCATAAGCGAAGATACCCGGCAGGAATTAGTTGATAATTATGGGACCGATGCAGAATTAACAAGACAAAACGCCCAAAAACAAAAAGAAAGCGGGCCACTTCAGGCTTTAGAAGATTTAGTGCCAGATAACATTTTTGGCGCCGCCTCTAAAAACTCTAATATGCTACAGGTCATTTTCTTTGCTATCTTCTTTGGCATTGGGATGATCTTAATTCCGGAAAAACAAGCTCAACCTATTAAAGACTTCTTTGACGGATTAAACGAAGTGATTTTAAAGATGATAGATTTGATCATGTTATCTGCGCCCTATGGCGTTTTTGCCCTCTTAGCGGCTTTAGTGGTAGAAGCACCCAGCGCTGATTTATTTGTAGCACTGCTTTATTATGCCGCTTGTGTAGTGGGTGGTTTATTATTGATGATAGTCTTCTACATGATTATTGTTTGGATTTTTACAAAAAAGAGTCCAAAATATTTTTTGAATGGCATTTCACCAGCACAATTATTAGCTTTTTCTACGAGTTCATCGGCGGCTACTTTACCCGTGACTATGGAAAGGGTAGAAGAGCATTTAGGCGTTAATCGTCAGGTTTCTAGTTTTGTGTTGCCTATAGGTGCTACTATTAATATGGATGGAACGAGTCTTTATCAGGCTGTTGCAGCAGTGTTTATCGCTCAGGCTTTTGGACTTGACTTAGATTTTGCGACGCAATTAGGCATTATAAGTACAGCAACGCTGGCTTCTATAGGATCAGCCGCAGTTCCTGGTGCGGGCATGGTGATGCTGGTTATTGTATTAGGTCAGGCCGGAATTCCTGAAGCCGGATTAGCATTGATTTTTGCTGTAGACAGACCTTTAGATATGGTAAGAACAACGGTAAATGTAACCGGTGATGCGTCTGTATCTATGCTGGTGGCCAAATCTCAAGATCAACTTTCAGACCCGCAGGTAAAAAACTGGGATGATAATTACCAAAAAAATAAAGTATAGCTGTCGTTATTGTTTTAAGCTTTTGTCAATTGTTCTTTTTGGAATCTGATATACATATTGACATTGATCATGTAAAAAGTTGATATTTTAATTATGAGAATGATATGTTTTACAGCTATGTTATTGATAGCGTCCTGCCGGTCTGCACAAGATTTACCTGATCCTTTACAAGCTGGCTGGAAAGGTAAACAGGTTTGTAAAATACTTAAAGAAACCGATAAACTTAGAACACTCAAGTGCACTTTTCCGCCGGGTGTTGGGCATGAACGTCATTTTCATCCTGAGCATTTTGGGTACACTTTAAATGGTGGTAAATTTAGAATCACAGATGCATCAGGAACCAGAGAAGTTAATATACCTACCGGCTATGATTTTTATAATGAATCTGTTGAATGGCACGAAGTTTTAAATATTGGTGAAGGTACTGCGGTGTTTCTCATTGTTGAGCCTAAATGATTCTAAAAGCATAAGCATTGATGTTTTAACGTCGACCTTGCCTCAATAGCATAGACCGTTTTGGTTGTTATTCATATCTGATAATTAGCGGGCACAAATGCTATAAATGTTATGTTATCACCAAATGTTTTTTGTTAAACGTGTATATTTGTTTAATGAGTTGG
>JAVLBJ010000066.1:0-13313 GCA_031581455.1 Psychroflexus sp.
GGAAGTAGGCTGACAAATCCGGGGCGGAACATCAGTTTTTTTGCTAAGTATACTTTATAATTTTTAGTATTTTAAACAACTAATTAAAGCCAAACAAAGTAGAATTTTGGTTGTTTTTTTAATTAGATGAATAAGCATTGTTAATTACAAATAATAAAAATACAAATTGTTAATTAGAAAAAGCAAAATTGAACATTGTTCATCCGATCGAACGATTTTAGGGAAAGTTCTTAAACCTGGACATATGCTTAAATATGAATAGAAATAGGATTTTATGCTGGATATGAGCATTTTGAACATCTCGATTAATGCTTAGGATCATCCATTTTCAACAAAGATGTTCGGAGCATAACAAGAAAGTCCTCTGCGTCCTTCGCGGCTTCTCGGTGAATTTTTTCTAGATCTTTGGTTTTATCAATAATGCCTCTAATTGCTTAAGATTGATAGCCAAAAACAATGATCAACATGATAACCTTTATTTTTTTAACGCTTAAGAGCAAAGGTTTTTCTGCTAAAAGCTTATGCTTAAATAAAGTTCATTAATAGATTATTCGCTTTCTATTATCTCACTTTTCTTCAATTTTACCACATCATTAATTTAGTATATTTGCCCGGTCCTAATAGAGAAAAAAGTGGTTTACAGCACGAACGATGCGCTTCAGCAGGAAATTCAGCAGCAAAAGGAAAAAGGAAAGACAATTGGTTTAGTGCCTACGATGGGTGCTTTACATCAAGGCCATATCGATCTTATCACAGATGCCGCTGCGAAGTGCGATATCGTCGTGATCAGCATATTTGTCAATCCTACGCAATTCAATGATGCTTCAGATCTGGAGAACTACCCTCGGGAAGTTGATCAGGATGTTCAAATGATCCATAGGCTTGAGGTTGACACCATCGTTTACACGCCAAGTGTTGAAGCAGTTTATGGCAATGCCGTTAAAACGATAGATTATGATTTTGGCTCCATCATCCAATATATGGAAGGACAGTATCGGAAGGGACATTTTGGCGGCGTGGGCACGGTCATCAAGCACCTTTTTGATATTGTACAACCGCATAAGGCTTTTTTTGGAGAGAAGGATTATCAACAGCTAAGATTGATACAGCTGTTGGTTAAAAAGACCGGTCAGCCGGTACAGATTATAGGTTGTGCCACCAGCCGGGAAGAAAGTGGATTGGCCAGGAGCTCGCGCAATAAAAGGCTCAACGCCGACCAATTACAGCAAGCGGCGATCATTCCAAAAGCACTTGAACTAGCCAGGTCGCATTTTCATCAAAAAACGATAGTGGGCATCAAACGAGACATAAGGAATATGTTCGCCGATTCTCCCGTTGAACTGGAATACTTTGAAATAGCACCGATCACAGACCTGATCCCCGTGGATGAAGCTGTAGAAGGAGAAGATCACCGGGCTTTCATCGCTGCGTTCGTCAACGGTGTGAGACTGATCGATAATAAGTTGCTGGACGGATATGCCCATGGATAGGAAAATATTGAAAAAGCGCATCAAGACCTTTGCTCCATTGTTACTCGGAATATTACTGGTTTGGTTATCATTAGCAACAGCAACGCCAGATGAACGCAAATTATTATGGAAGAACATCCTTAAAGCGGATTATTACTGGATCATCTTGTCCATGTTCTTAGGATTCCTGTCGCATTACATCCGGGCGATCAGATGGAAATTACAGCTCGCACCTTTAGGTTGCAAGGTCAGGACGTCGATCAGCTTTTTTTCCGTGATGTTCGCTTATCTTAGTAATTACGGGATTCCGCGATCAGGCGAAATATTACGGGCAGTTACGCTTTCTACTTATGAGGATATCAAATTCGATAAGGCCTTTGGCACCATCGTTACGGAGCGGATCATCGACCTGTTCTTCTTGTTGATCATCACCGGATTCGGTTTTTTGGCCCAGACCGGCAAGGTTATGGAAACCTTTGATCAATATGACCTTTCGTTGAACTGGTTGCTCATCGCATTGTTGTTCGTATCCATCATCGGCCTGATAGCTTATCAACAGGTCAAAAGATCATCTAGACCATGGGCTATAAAGATCAGAAGTTTTATAAAAGGAGTGATCGCCGGGATCACCAGTATTTTAAAGTTAAGACAAAAAGGCCTTTATGCCATTTACAGTTTGCTGATCTGGGTACTTTATCTGGCGATGTTCTATATCGTCAAGTTCGCTTTTCCGGAAACAGCTGGATTGGGAATTGAAGCTATACTGATCGCATTCATCGTAGGGAGTTTTTCCATATCCGTTACCAATGGCGGTATTGGTCTTTATCCTATTGCCGTGGGTGGTGTCCTCGCTTTTTATGGGATCTCTTCATCTACAGGAGAAGCTTTTGGTTGGGTGCTTTGGGCATCGCAAACGGCATTGATCATCCTACTAGGAGGATGCTCTTCTATTATGCTAGCATTAATGAAGAAGTAATTTTTTTAGTAAATTTAAACTCGCTTAAAACCGATATTATGAAAAAACTACAGATGATACTTTGTATGCTAATACCTTTTGTTGTATCTGCACAGACAGAATATTTTACGGTTACTTCTCAAGTCTTACAATCTAAAAGGGAGGTCAAACTTCAATTACCAAGAACTTATAATTCCAGTGAAGACCAAAGCTACCCTTTAGTAGTTGTCTTTGATGGTGACTATCTTTTTGAGCCCATCGCTGGCACCATGGACTACCTGAGCTATTGGGATGAGGTGCCGGAAGCCATTATTGTAGGCATCAATCAGTCAGGTATGCGAAAAGATGATTTTCAAATAGGAAGCGACAAGTTCCTGCCACAAGGAAGGGGAGCTGATTTCTTTGATTTCATAGAAGTAGAGCTCGTACCCATGCTGGAAGAGCAATATAGGATCGCCGGCTTTAAGATGGCCGTTGGTCATAATCGGTCGGCCAACTTCATCAACTTCTTCTTGCTGAGGGAAACCCTTTTGTTCAATGCTTATATATCATTGAGTCCGTTGTTATCAATTAAAATGCCGCAGAGGATCGAAAACAGCTTGAGCACTAAAGGATCTAAATTATTCTATTATTTAAGCTATGCTGAACAGGACTTTTCCGGTGTACTTGAAAAAGCAAAACCACTGAGTGAAAAGCTTAAGAAGATTGAAAATGATAATGTTGAGGTAACTTCAGAACAGATCGATCAGGCTACCCACTTTACCATGGTCAGTCGTTCTATACCTAAGGCGGTAGAAGAGATGTTCAGCATATATCGTCCTATCACACCGCAAAGATATCAGGACAAGCTTTTAGAGAACGATGATATAATAGGTTTCTTAGAGCAGAAATATATAAGGATAGAAGAGCTATATGCACTGGAAGTCCCCATTAGGGTAAACGATATCCTGTTTGCTGCTAAGGCCATAAAGGAAAAAGAAAAATGGGATGCACTTAAAGACCTGAGCAAGATAGCTGAAAAGAACCACCCTGAGAAGATACTCGGCAATTATTATCGAGCATTGCACTATGAAAAGATAGGTAAGCCTAAAAAGGCCATCAAATATTATAATGCGGCCTATAGTTATGAGCCTGTGGAAGATATTACTAAAGATAAGGTTTTAGCTAAAGCTGAAGAACTCAAAGAACTATTCGGATATTAATGGCTAAGACAAAGATCGCTTATTATTGTCAAAATTGTGGGGCAAGCTATCCTAAATGGCATGGAAAGTGCAATGCTTGCGGTGAATGGAACACGATCGCTGATGAAGTGATAGAAAAAACATCAGCGAGAAGTTCAGGAACGACCTATGCCTCTTCAAAGACCAGGGCGCAAAAGATCGATCAGATCGACCTAAAAGAAGAAACGCGTATTTCAACAAAAGACCAGGAACTAGACCGTGTTCTGGGAAACGGAATCGTCCCCGGATCGGTGATCTTGTTAGGTGGAGAACCGGGAATAGGAAAAAGCACCCTGATGTTGCAAATGGTCATGCAACTGGATAAAAAAACACTTTATATTTCAGGGGAAGAGAGCTTACAGCAAATAAAACTTCGTGCCGATAGGATAGAAGGAAAGCAGGATACCACTTATTTGTTGGCAGCGACGAATACTCAGAAGATATTGCATCAACTGGAAAGCGAAAGACCAGACTTGTTAATCATAGATTCTATTCAAACTTTACATACCGATCGAATCGATAGCTCGCCCGGAAGTATCTCGCAGATCCGCGAATGCGCATCGGAATTGATTGATCTGGCGAAGCATACACAAACGCCTGTTATCCTCATCGGGCACATCAACAAACAAGGAAGTATCGCCGGACCAAAAGTGCTGGAACATATGGTGGATGCCGTATTACAGTTCGAAGGCGACCGGAACCATGCCTACCGAATATTGCGCTCTCAAAAAAACCGATTTGGTTCTACACATGAATTAGGTATTTATGAAATGGAAGTTAATGGCTTAAAACCGGTTAGCAATCCATCTGATATTTTGATCTCTAAAGCTGATCATAATTTAAGCGGTACTGCTATTGCTGCAAGTGTTGAAGGCATGCGCCCATTGCTCATTGAAATCCAGGCCTTAGTTAGCTCAGCGGTTTACGGCACACCACAGCGAACCACGACCGGTTATAGTTCGAAACGGCTTAATATGCTACTAGCTGTCCTTGAGAAAAGAGCAGGCTTTAAGTTAGCGGCAAAAGATGTTTTCCTCAACATTACCGGTGGTATCCATGTGGATGACCCGGCATTAGACCTTGCCGTGGTCGCTTCTATATTATCTTCATCAGAAAATATTCCAATTCCAAGAAGCACTTGTTTTGCAACAGAAATAGGCTTAGCTGGCGAAATAAGGCCTGTCCAGCGCGTTCAAATAAGAATAGCTGAAGCTGAAAAAATGGGGTTTAAGGAAATGATTATCGCCCAGCAAACAGAGAAAATCCCAACCCAGACTCAAATGGATATTAAACGGATTAAAACTGTAATGGACCTTGTTGATCATTTGTTTTAAACAGTTTACAATTTAGGATATCCTATCTAGCAGCTATAATTGGGCTAAATTAGTCACCTCTCTATTATATTTAATACTATCTAGGCGTTTTTGCAGAGGTGTGATAAATTCAAAATATCTGTCGCGTAAGCTATCTGCCATTGGTTCAGCTTCAGGTAAGTTTTGCTTATAAGGATCAACCTGACGGCCGTTAACCCAAAACCTATAACAAACGTGTGGCCCAGTAGCTAAGCCAGTACTACCCACATAGCCAATTATTTCTCCTTGTTTTACGTACTGGCCAGTTTTAACAGCACGTCTGGACATATGTAAATATTGGGTAGTGTATTTTCTGGTATGTCTGATTTTGACATATTTCCCATTTCCTGAAGTATAGGAAGATTTAATAACAACACCATCAGCTGTTCCCCAAATAGGTGTTCCTCTGGCAGCCGCATAATCTGTTCCTTTATGGGCTTTTACCCTTTTTTGTACTGGATGATAGCGTCTTTTTTGATAGCGAGATGAAATTCTGGAATAATTTAAAGGGGCTTTTAAAAAAAATTTGCGTAGGTTATCAGCGTCTTCATCAAAGTACTCAGTTCTTTGGAGTGTACTGTCTGTCATAAATTCAAACGCATAAAAATCTCTACCTCTATGTTCAAAGAACACAGCATCTACATTTTTAATGCCCGCATAAATAGTATCATCTATATATTTTTCATTAAATATAATTTTAAATCTATCTCCTTTCTGCAGTTTAAAAAAGTCAATTGTCCATTGATATATATTAGCCATTCTGTTGGTTAAAGCATAATCCATATCAGCTTCTTCTATGGCTTCTGCTAAAGAATAATTGATGGTTCCAGTCGCTGTACGCTGCCTGATTTCAATTGGCTTTTCTTCACGTTCTGCATAAATGCTATCTCCTAAAAATATTTTAGAGTAATGAGCCAGGTCATGCTCATAAATAAACACCTCTGGCTTTTGCAGTGAATCTTTTGATTTTAATATCGTATAGGCATTACCTACGTTAATGCGCCTGGCATCAAATATAGTATCCGGAATTTGCCGGGTGATTTTGTATACCTTCTGTGGACTAACATGATGCTTATCCATGATTTTACCAAAAAAATCACCATAAGTCACCGTGTCTTGTACTACTTTATATTTGTCTTTATCAAATCCATATAATTTTACTGGTGATTTTTTTTCAATAACTTTATGTTGGGCTTGCTCAACAGGTTTAGTGTTTTTTTGAACCGGTTCCTGATCACTGGAACAGGACATCAAAATGATTATCATCAACAAATAAACGGAACCTAATACTTTCATTAACTTAAATAATTTGTCGCAAAATTAACTTAAAAATCAACATCAGCTTTAAAAAAATCACTCTTGTGTAATTTTAAATGAATTAGCTAGTCCTTTAAACGCATCAAGCTTTGCCACAAGAGAACCTACGGCTAGATCAGCCTTTATTTTAACAGGAATTTTATTATCATCGTTTGAAATCCAAATGGTGACGCTTTCTTTTTCCTCAAAAATGCGTCCAGCTTTTACGTAAGGTCTGAATTTGAGACAATTTACATCGCCAAATTTTGTTTCAATAGTTTCCCGACCCAAGAAGACAGTCTTAAAATCGTAATTTCCTTCATCAAAGAAAAGGTTTAATGTAAACTCATCTCCCCGGCTTAAGTTGTTGACATCTACTTCATTCCTGAGGTAATAAAGCGCTGATATTAAATCTTGCGTTTCAGGTTTTATGGAATGACTACTTACGGTATCTTTTTTATAATCATGAACCTCAGCAATTTGTGACTGATGATTAAAATAAATAGCCTTATTTTTTTTATAACCGCCTTCATTGACATCCCTGATAAATTTGTAAGGCATTAAAGTATCAGGATTAATATAGCTCTGATAATGATCGCGCACTTTAAAAAACAGGTCAATTAAGCCGGTGGTTCTTCCTTTACCGGATATGTGAAGTCGTTTTTTGCCGTCATATTTTTCTTCATTAACTTTAAGCGTAGCGGTAGTGGCATTAAACCAGCCGTATTTAACTTTATATTGTAACCATTCACCAGATTTAAAAGCAGGTTTTAATTCTTGCGCATAGACATGATTCAATAGGCAACTTAAAACCAAAATTAAAATGATATTGTAATATTTCATAACATGTATAACCTCAAAAATACTTTTTTCACATAAAAAGTCTGTAAAATTTAAGTTAGGTTTTTGATTTTAAACATGTCATCGTTTAAAATATGATCAAATTTAAAAAATTAAGCTTTTATCTTAGAATGCTTAAAGCTGCAATAGAAGAAATAAGGGTTAGTGTTGTATAGTTAATAATCGTTAATGACACAATTAAACCAAAGAAGTATTCCTTTATGTCATCTTTCAATAATATGTTACAGCATTTATCATTGCTTAAACACTTGATGAACAAAAGATGTTAGATAAAAAATTCCCCAAATAATCGTATTTTTGAATTGAATACCAGACTTATGCTGAATCAAAAATTACAACTTAAGCTATCGCAAAAGCTGTCGCCACAACAAATCCAACTGATGAAGATGATTCAGTTGCCCACGGTAGCATTTGAGCAGCGGGTACAGCAGGAAGTAGAAGAAAATCCGGCGCTGGAACCCGGTAAAGAAAATCAGGAAGATGAGTTTAGCCAAAACGATACTGATGAACAAGAGGCTGAACAACGCGAAGATGAAGTTATTGAAACCGAGTTTGATGTTGATGACTACTTAAGCGATGATGAGATTCCTTCCTACAGAACACAAAGCCATAATCAAAGTGCTGATGATGACGAAAAAAGCGTCCCCTATGCTTCAGGCCAATCTTTCACCCAATATTTAAATGAGCAATTAGGCACTTATAGCTTAGACGATCAGAAATCAGAAATTGCAGAATTTATCATAGGAAGTTTAGATGAGAGCGGCTACATGCGTAGAGATCTGGCAGATGTTGCAGATGATCTGGCATTCACTAAGAATTTAATGGTATCTGAACAAGAAGTAGAAAACATCTTATTATTGGTTCAGCAGTTAGACCCACCCGGCGTAGGTGCTAGAGGCTTGCAAGAATGTTTAAAAATCCAATTAGAAAGAAAAGACGATTACCGGTCTTCTTTAGCTTATAAAATTATAGATCGCGGCTTTAAAGCGTTTAGTAAAAAGCATTATGAAAAATTATGTGATAAATTTGATATCGATGAAACACAACTCAAAGAAGCTATAGAACTTATAGAGCATTTAAATCCTAAACCGGGCGCCTCATTTGATTCTAACTTACGCAATGTAGAACAAGTTATTCCTGATTTTACTATCACCATAAAAAACGGAGAGTTAGACTTACAACTTAATTCCAGAAATGCGCCAAGTCTTCATATATCAAAAGATTACTCTGAAATGCTTAAGGGGTATAAGGAAAGTAAAAATCAAACCAAAGAGCAAAAAAAAGCCGTTTATTTTATCAAACAAAAACTGGACTCTGCTAAATGGTTTATCGATGCGATTAAGCAGCGTCAAAACACCCTTTACATGACCATGAAAGCCATTATGGAAAAGCAACGCGATTACTTTTTAACCGGCGATGAGCGTAATTTAAAACCCATGATTCTTAAAGATATAGCTGATGAAATAGATTTAGATATCAGTACGGTTTCCCGCGTGGCTAACAGTAAATATGTAGACACACCCTACGGTACTATGCTGATTAAAGAGTTCTTCTCAGAATCTATGAAAAATGAGAAAGGGGAAGACATTTCTACGCGAGAAATCAAGAATATACTTAAAGAAATCATAGATAAGGAAGATAAAAAAAGCCCTTATACTGATGCAGCACTTGTTAATCAATTAAAAGAAAGGGGTTATCCTATTGCCAGAAGAACCGTAGCTAAATATCGCGAACAATTGGATTTACCGGTGGCCCGTTTAAGAAAAGAACTCAGCTGATGAAATTTCTAAAAATAGCTAATTATCTTTTCCATCCCTTATGGATTCCTACTTTCGCGACTTTCTATTTTTTCTTAAAGTCTCCCAGTATATATGAACCGCAAATCATAGGGGCTAAATTATTAGCCGTAAGTGTACTCACCTTTTTTCTGCCGGCGGTTATTCTTTTAATACTTCATTACTTAAGGTATATTAAAAGTTTTGAATTATCAGATGTAGGCGAGCGAAAATTTCCACTCTTGATTTTCACACTTATCGCCGCCTTTATAGTGCGCTATGTGTTTAATTTTAATGATTTCTTAGCCCTTAATCTATTCTTTTTAGGCGTGTTTTTTAGTGGTATAATTATGACATTAGCCGCATTGCTGAATCTAAAAATAAGTTTGCATACGGCAGGTATAAGCGGTCTATTAATTTTTGTTAGTATACTTAGTTACTATTTTTTAGTGCCCGGCATTCTGGGTTTAGCTTTTTTATTAATCGCCCTGGGCTGGACTTTCTCTGCCAGATTAGCCAGTAAAGCACATACTGTCTTAGAGCTGCTCTTAGGTATTTTTGTAGGTGGGCTGCCACAACTTTTAGTCTTTATGTATGGCTACAGTATGTAAAAAATCAATCCTGCTTTAATAGGTTGGATTTGAACCGGATAAGAACCGGCATCCATTGTTATATCTGAAAAAAGATTATTTAAGCTGTAATCTAAATAAAAATTAACCTTGCTGTAACCACCGGAGAAAGTGAGGGAATACCGCCAGCGCTGTAATCCATTTGGGCTGTTAACAGAGATTGATGTTTCGCCGGATTCAAAATTAGATTTAAAATAAAATAGATAACCGGCTTTAAATCCCAGGTAAATACGCCAAAATTTATTTTTCTGCTGGGTTGATGTACGCCATCTTAATTGAAACGGCACTTCAGCTATATAAGTTGAGAATCCATTAGAATTAAAGTCATCATTATCCAGTCGACTAAAAGAAGTCTCTGTACCGGTATCATCTATTTTTAAATTTTGATTGTAGGTATTGATGCTCAATCCAGCTCCCAAAGCAAACCCTACATTACGTCGATTATTTACTGGCATATCACGTAAAAAACCAAAGTGAGCACTGCCGGAAAAACCAGATTGGTCAATACCTTTAGGAAGCTGTGATAAAAAATTAACTGATAAACCCAGGTAAAACTGATCTTCACGGTAGTGCGGGTCAGCCGGCAAGCTATCTGTTGATTCATTTTGGGCGATTAACGCGCCAGGAAATAGTAAAAACAAAAGAAAAAATCCTGATAAAACCTTTCTATTCATAAAAACGAAGATAGTAGATTAAGCTTTATCAAAAGATAAAAAATGCGTACTTTGTGTAAAAAGATCAATATGACATCTAAATTGCCTCATGTAGGAACCACGATATTTACTAAAATGAGCGCACTGGCTCATGAGCATCAGGCTATCAATCTGTCTCAGGGTTTTCCAAATTTCTCGCCTGATGCTAAATTAATCAACTTAACCGCTCAAGCATTAAAAGACGGCCATAATCAATATGCGCCCTTAGGTGGTAAATTTTACCTGCGGAAAATACTGGCCGATAAAATATATCAATTATATCAACATTCCATTCAGCCTGAAACAGATATAACGCTAACTGCGGGCGCAACACAAGCGGTTTTTACCGCAGTGGCGGCGCTTATTCATCCTGGTGATGAGGTGGTTATGTTTAAACCGGCCTATGACTGCTACGAGCCGGCTATAGATTTAAACGGTGGCACCACAAAAGTTTATCAAATGAAACCACCTGAATATCAAATTGACTGGAATGCGGTAGAAGATTTGATTACCGATAAAACCAAATTGGTATTGATCAACTCACCGCATAATCCTACCGGTAAGATTCTGCATCAATCGGATATCGACGCCCTGCATAAATTGATAGAAAAATATCCGCAGCTTTATATTTTAAGCGATGAGGTCTATGAACACATGACTTTTGACGGACAACCGCACTTGAGCATTTTGCAGTATCCTAAGTTAGCAGAACGGGCTTTGGTTTGCTTTTCATTTGGTAAAACCTTTCATGTTACCGGCTGGAAATTAGGCTATATCGTAGCGCCTCAGTATTTAATGACCGAGTTTAGGAAAGTTCATCAGTACAATGTGTTTTGTGTAAACCATCCGTTTCAGGTGGCGCTGGCAGAATATCTTAAAACCCCTGACAATTATCTGAATTTACCGCAATTTTATCAACAGAAAAGAGATTACTTTTTATCATTGATCAAAGATTCGCGTTTTAAGCTGATTCCGTCTGAGGGAAGTTATTTTCAAATGGCTGATTACTCGGCGATATCAGATGAAAAAGATGATGATTTTACCATCCGTTTGATCAAAGAAAAGGGGCTGGCATTAATCCCGGTATCCGGATTTAATCAGAATGCAGAACAACATCATCATGTGCGGATATGCTTTGCGAAAAAAGATGAAACCTTAGAAGCAGCAGCAGAAATCATCAATCAGCTTTAAGCTTAGCTTCAAATCCTTTAAGCATAGCTTTTGTGATATCATCCAGTTGATATTGATGTTGCCAGTTCCAGTCCTGTTGTGCTGTAGTATCATCTATTTTTGATGGCCATGAGTCGGCGATTTGCTGTCTAAAATCCGGTTGGTAATCTACTTTTATAGTTGAATACTTTTGAATAGACTTTACTATTATTTGCGGTGATAAGCTGATACCGCCTAAGTTATAAGAGGAATGGACGCTTAAATTTTCTGGTGACGCTCGCATAATTTGGATAGTTGCTTCAATGGCATCATTCATATACAACATAGGTAAAAAAGTATCGGCCTGTATAAAACTGGTATAGGCTTTTTGTTTTACAGCATGTTCATAAAGGTCTATAGAAAAATCAGTAGTTCCACCACCCGGTGCTGTCTGATAGCTGATTAATCCCGGATATCTAATGCTTCTTACATCTACATTATAACGGTTGTGGTAATACTCGCACCAGCGTTCACCGGTTTGTTTACTTATACCGTAAACCGTTGTAGGTTCCATTATAGTATGTTGAGGTGTGTTAAGTTTAGGCGTATTAGGGCCAAACACAGCGATACTGGATGGCCAGAACACTTTGCTTATTTTTTTCTCCTTTGCCAGGTCTAATACATTAAACAAAGTATTCATATTTAAATCCCAGGCCTTTTTAGGAAACATCTCTGCCGTACCGCTCAACATAGCAGCCATCAGATAAATTTCATCAATCGCATAGTGATAAACGAGTTCTTCCAGTTGATCAGCATCTGTAGCGTCTAGAATTTCAAACGGACCGCCCCGCATCACTTCATCGCTTGCTTCGCGAATATCGCTTGCAATAACTTCGCCTTCTTTTTGCTCAGCTCTTAAACGTACACAAAGTTCGCTTCCTATTTGACCACTGGCACCAATTATTAGTATATTTGAATACATTTGTTATTCATTTTCTAACAAAAAAAGCGATATTTTACGAATATATCGACTAAATAGGCTTTTTTAACGGTAAAATTAGCATATCATGAAAAACACAGCGTTCAGTTTATCTTCTTTTAATTTTTTTATATTCCTCATTCTGATAGGTATTTTATCAGGATGTCAAAACAATACAACAAATTCAGATCAACCTACATCGGCACAGCCTAATATTGATAGTTTGTACAGCATTAAAGTCAATTTAGATCAGGTTCAGCTAAATGAAGAGGCGACTACCGCTGCTTTAAAATGGGAAGATTATATGGCAACGCAAAACGAGTTAGAACAGTGGAAAAGCTATAAGTTTAGCGAAATAATAAGCAACGCTGAGAACTTACAAGCCGTAACAGATTCTATTCGATTAGACATTCCTAAGGTGTTTAACAACAAACCAATGCAGGCGCGTTTAAAAACTTTAACCTCACAAGCAGACATGCTTAAAATGTACGCTTCAGAAACCCAGGATTATCGCACGATTCAACAACAAGCCCAAAGCATTTTAAAAACCTTTGTAGGTTGTAAACGTCAAATGAATGAAGCTTTTGTTGAAGCGTTCAGCTTAGAATAACGCGGGAGCAATGCGGAATTAAGATAGTACCTTGGTTACTGATAAGTGGAATTTTTCCTATCGCTGCCGCCCGATTGCATCGGGTGGCTCGGTGATATCTAAGTGAAAAGCTGATTTTTAAAATTAAGCTTTAGATGGTGAAAAAATAGATCTCCTTGGGATTAGAATAGATCCTTAGTTAACAAATAGCAGCGTTTATAACAAGATACAGTCGTGCGTTAGCAGCCTGGTGATATCTTTAGGAATCGTAGGTTTTATCGAAGTAATCGTGCGGTAGCGGGGAAGTAGAATTTTGCATTATAGATTTTGGATTTACCTTAACAATT
>JAVLBJ010000129.1:0-1660 GCA_031581455.1 Psychroflexus sp.
TTTGATCCAAAATCTTATTCTTGATACAATTTTTTTCGCTTTCGCATCAAAAAACCACTTGCCTACCGGCGAGTCAGGCCTGCCTGTTCGGCAATCAGGCTCGAGTTGACACACTTTGCTTTACAATTTATCATAATACATTACGAGTTTCATTATTAATGTGTTTTGAATCTAAGTAAATCAATAGCATAATATGATCTCTATCTCTTTTCGCTCTTACCAAAAACACAATATTTAAATTTAAGCAATTTCTATCAACTAACCTAAACACCTTCTAACCAGGCTTTAAAATCTTTAACGCGTTCGCGGCTAACGATTAAAACCTCGTTAAAATCTACATTAAGCTTGACCCTTAGTCGGGAATTACTGTAGTTAATAACTTCTTCTATAAAGGGATAATGCACAATAAATTTCCTGCTTATCCTAAAAAAATCAGATGGAGACAATAGCTGATCTAATTCTTCAAGTGTTTGATCTACAAGGTAGTTTCTACCGTTTTTTAGCAATAAATAGTTAGCTTTATCCTGACTGTAAAACAGTGCAATGTCTTGTGTTTTAAACACTTTTATGTGCTCGCCTACTTTTACCGTAAATCGCTCTTTATATTTTTTTTGTTCCTGGCTCTGCTGCATCAGCTGCTTGATTTGATTAGCGGTGAGCGGCTGCTGATGCTGTTTTAATTGATCAATAGCGCGCACAAGCTCATCTTCGTCTATTGGTTTTAACAGATAATCAATACTATTGTACTTAAAAGCCTGAATGGCATATTGATCATAAGCCGTGGTGAAGATGATGGGACATTGCATATCGACTTCATTAAAAAGCTCAAATGATAATCCATCGCCCAATTGAATATCAAGAAACACAACATCTGGTTGCTGATGAGCTTTTAACCAATTGATAGTTGCTTTTAAACTTCCACATCTCTGGATAATTTCAAAATCATATTTCTCCAGTAATCGTTGTAATCGGCGAGCTGAAGGGTTCTCATCTTCTACGATTAATGCTTTGGTTGTCATGAGGCATCATTGATTTGAAGTAGTGGTAAATATACGCAAAAGTGATTTTCTGTTTCATTGATAATTACTTGCAAATCTGTAAAACGCTGATAACGTTTTTTGATATTGTCTAAGCCAATGCCTTCACGATTTACCGGCGTTTTATTCAGTGGATTTTTATTATTACAGACCCGCAAATGATCAGCTTCTCTTTGAATACTGATGTATAAAGAATGGTCTTCATTGATCTGGTTATGCTTCACCGCATTTTCCAGCAATAATTGAATAGACAATGGAATCAACTGAGCATCAAGTTGGTTGAGCTTCTCCCCTAACTCAAACTGAACGCTGTTTTCAAATCGCATTTTGAGCAATTGAACATAATTATCAGCAAATTTTAATTCATCGGCTAAATCAGTTAAATCTTTCATTCTAGAGTCCAGCACATAGCGATAAATATTAGCCAATTTGATGGTAAATTGCTGGGCTTTATCGGGCTTCTCATCGATTAACGCGCTTAATACGTTTAAGCTATTAAACAGGAAATGCGGATCCAGCTGGGTTTTTAAGGCATCTAATTGCGCTTGGTTGGATTTAGCTAAATATTCTTGTTCCTTGATCTTAGATTGCTGTAGATATTTATAAAAATAAAAGGCATGAAA
>JAVLBJ010000128.1:0-1699 GCA_031581455.1 Psychroflexus sp.
ACTTCCTGACCTGCCCAGGGTAAGAAAAACGTATGATTTTTAGGTAAGTCTTTTATGTTGACATGCAGGTTTTTATTGGTGCGTGTATCTTTAGCGGCAATCTCTTTGTAGTTGGTAATGATGATAAAACGTGGGTTGTGTTTTAGGTTTTCATCTTTGCTATAATTTTCTACCAATGCCATGAGGTTGTCGCTCTCTACTTCTTTAAAAAAGAGTTTCTTTTTGTAGAGGATTTCATCTTTATTTTTGGCTAGGTTGAAATCGCCTTTTTGCAGTCTGGTAATGGACGTTTTGGAAATGCCATAAGCACGTAATAAGTCGTATATAAAGCTTTCTTTATTGAAGTTATTGACTAGTTCTTGGACTTTATCGTGAATTTCGGTTGATGTCATAAAATTGTAATGGCTTGTTGCTTCAAATTTAGGATTTTTTGGAGTGATGTTATAAAATGGCATAGATATTATCTAGGCCTTATAGCCTGGCTAGTAAAACGATATGTTACCTTACTTAAATTTTTGTGTTTTTAGTTATTTAAAATTACGGCAGACACAAACCCTCCAAATGAAGGATGATATTTCCTGGTGATTTCCCATAGTTTAGTAATTTTTTCAAAAGTATTAAAAGTTAAAAACCTGGTTTTTCATTCCTAATCTAAACTCCGGTTATAGTAAGCCCAATAGAAAAAAACAATCAATCATTTAAAGCGGTGCTCACCAGAATCTTTAAGCTTTTGTATTCTCTTTAATCAAGGCTTCATAAGCCTTTGCCCTATTTCTTTCCTGTTTAGCCAATATTTTAAAATCTTCTTTGGCTTCTTTAGTGTTCTTTAATTCGGTAAAGTAATAGTTCCCCAGACCGGTGAGTAATAAAATACCTCTTATAAGAAAGTAGGCAAAGCCTGTCTCAAATATACCCATGACAATAAAAGATCCGAAAAAATCCAGCGCATTTGCCAGTATGGTTTTTCCTATCTTCATTTCACCGCCTTTAGCATACCTCGGCATCCATATCAGGTGGAGCCCTACATAGCGAAAAAAATTAGTTGGTTTTAGTGCTTCCCCCTCTTTTTCATATTCTACGGCTTGTTTTTTACAAGCTTTAGCAGACACCTCTAGCACCTCTACAAACACTTCTCTCATAGAGTTCATAATGCTTTCAAGCTGCTTATATTCCTTAGCGTCCTCATTTTCTGTAAAGCTTATGACGTCTTCTATATCACCACATTTGTCAATGAAATTTTTCATCATATCAAAAAGCTGTTCACTTTCTTCCTTATCAAGATAGCCATCTTCCACAAAGCCTCTGGCTTCATTTTTTATAACGACAAAGGCACCACCAAGTTTAGACACCAGGGTGCTCGGTTTATAACCTGTTTTAAAGTCAATGGCCTTTTCAAAGTCATCTTTAACTTGCTGAATGGGCTGCGCTTTGGGTTGGGCAGGGCGTTGATTTGATGATGAAGAGCTGTAAGACTTGGCTCTTCTGATAGGGATGGCATGCCTATCTTTAAAGACTGCATTACTGGCAACACGCCCTAAATCTCTCCCTACTTGGTTAATTGCACTTTGTAAAAATCCCATAATTAATGTGTATTAAATCATATTATTTTTAAAAATGTCAATTTACTATAATTTTTTAAAATCTAAAATGAAGTTTAGTGAAAGCAAAAATTTTAAAATAAGAGAAGCTATTGCGTTAA
>JAVLBJ010000127.1:0-1762 GCA_031581455.1 Psychroflexus sp.
GTTGTCGGTTATCGGTTGTCGGTTTTCTCTTGTGATTCGTGATTAGTGAACCGTGGACTGTCAACTCTCAACTGTGAACTGTCTTCTGTGAACATGGGTTATTTCAAATTTCAGATTGATTGACTCGCGCAAAGGCGCATAGACGCAAAGCTGACTAAGCTTTCTCGCAGAGTTCATAGAGCGAAAGGTTTTAGTTTTCACTTTCAATTTTGTCATTCAACACCAAGCATCTAACATCCAACTAGGTTATTGCTGTTTTTTTTCACGCAGAGTATTCTATGGTTAAAGCAAGTAAAAAATGTTAAATTCATGAACAATTTTAAGCTATATATTTCATTGTATCAACATAGGGTTCATTTCTATTAACAACGGCAAACATTCTTGCTACCAATTTGTTTCTTATAATGTTAATGGTGCTCATTTTATTCTTCCCTTTTTCTATTCTTTTTTCATAATATGATCTCATTTCAATATTATGTTGAATGCTTGTTTTCGCACATAGGTCAAGTAGGCTTTTAATCTTTTTATTTGCTAGGTTACTCACTTTAGTTCTGCCTATTATACTCGTCCCAGATTGATTTTCAAAAGGCGCAATTCCACAATAAGAAGCAAATTTTCTATGGTTTTTAAATTTAGTAAAATTTGCTGTGTATGCTATCACAAAAAGAGCAGTCTGTCCACCTATACCATTAATAGATGTTATTAATTCGTAATTCTTAAGCATACTTTCGTTCTTCTTTAAAACATCCATCATTTCATCGTTTATCTGATCGATTTGTTTAGTCAAGTAACTGATCATTTTTTCTTGAGTAGATAGGAGTGTTTTATTGTCTTTTTTGCTCAGAACACGCTTTTGTTCTTTAAGAGAATTCTTAAAACCAGCTCTTTGTTTTACAAGTCTTTGACGAAGAGAGAGTAGGCGTTTGAGGCATTGTTCTTCTTCACTTGAGAGAACTGTTGGAGTTATTTCATCTCTCATCCTGTAAGCGTATTTAGCAATATTTTTCGCATCTGCCTTATCATTTTTTCCTCTGGTCATACCGATAGACTGTTTTATTTCAAGACCAGGAACGATGAGAAAAGGGATGTCTTTTGACGATAAATAAACTGACAAACCATGAGAGTATAATCCAGTATGCTCAAAGACAAAAATAATATTCCCTTTTGATGTTTCTGAATTATTAAAAGCCCAATCAATCAATTTTTTGTAGCCTTTTTTGTCATTATCAAATTTACTTTCAACTTGATTGGAATGGATTCTTGCATCGAAAGATAATTTGCTCATGTCGATGCCAACTGTGTCTTTAATTTTCATAATTTTACTGTTTTAAAATGGTTACTTTGACTAACACCTTTAAAAGGTAAATTCTAAAATTCTATTTGGTCCTTGTAACCTGGTTAATAAAGAATGGGGACTAATACTCTGATTAGACATGAAAGTCTATGTCACAAAAAAGTTCACCCCATTCTTTTTCTATTTAAAGTTATCAACAAAGTTATAGTTATTAACAAAGAAAAAAAGAAGCAAAAAAAGAAAGATGTACATCATAATCATTACTTCTTTTTAACACTTAAATTTGGTTTTCAAATCTAAAGGAAACAAAGAACACAAAGATTTATAATTTTTTTTATTCGTGTCAGAATGAGATAGGAGATATTAGGTTTTTGTATATCCGTTTTCATACCTAAGCGCTTGTTATTGCAGCTACAATGACTCTATCGAATAGTCTATCGCCAAAGTATCTTCTATTGAGTTTATAGA
>JAVLBJ010000125.1:0-1807 GCA_031581455.1 Psychroflexus sp.
CCATTCTCACCGGTATAAGGATCCAATTGTTGCCAGATTAATACATCGCTTAATACGGTAGGAATATTTTGATCGCTGTATAAAGTAGCAACTATATTATGGACTGATGACATCCAATTCATGGTGTCACTAACAGATGAATTATTGTTCTGATAAATATCATTTGTCAACTCATAGAAAACACGAACGCATTTAGACGTTTGATTTGAATTAGTTAACATTTGATTTTGTGATGGTATTTCTTGCATTTGTTCTATGTCATTCACCTCGCATGTAAAATCTTGATTAACCGTCATGCTTTGGTCAGAATAAACAACATAGGTATCACTGTCCTTAAGCTGACCTATGATTATATTTCCTTTATTTCTTTCTGAAATAATGCCATTCAGGCTTTCACTAAAAAAATTAAAAACTGCAACAGATTCCTGATGGCCTGCTATTTTTCCTCTATAATAAAGCCCCCGATTATAGTCTAAAATTTCATCATTTTGATTGCGCAATTGGAAATCATCAGCAAAAAGATTTACCCGCTGTAGCTTTATTGTATAGGTTTCAGCGGCATGAGCAATGCTAAATTGGATAAAATCCGGTTGATCTTCTTGAATATCAGATAATACTGAGGCATTGACATCTACTGACTCAACATCAGTAGCTATGGTTTTTAAATCGGCTGACAGAGGTATGGTAGAAGATTGAAAGATGTCGTAACTTTTAAATGCTACTGATTGGTTATTTGTATGCGCCATAGCATCAGAAATAGTAGGGTGATTTTGCGCATAAACCATTAATTAGAAATCATGAGCAGAAATAAGAAATATTTAGTCATGTTATTTTTTTAAGAAATGATTTATAAATTTAGCAGACTTTTCCATACCCATATAACTTTTAACGAAATCATTATTTGGCTTATAGAGATATAAGGTTGGATAGGCAGTTACTTCATAGGTATCGCTAAATACATAATTGCTTTCCCTGAGTATGGTAAATCTTTCAAGTTTTAAAAAATCAGGTGCATATTCGTCGAAAAATGCTAAAGTCTCATCTTTGTTACCAAAACTTATCGGATAAAAATGAACGGGTAAATTTTTAAGCTGTTCAACTTCTGCATTAATTTTTTTAAATGCGGCTTTACAGCTATTACAAGATGGATTAAAATACATGAACAACTTGTAATGTTCATCAACCAGATCATCTTGTGTAAAGATTTCTCCATTTAAGTCAAGAATGGAAAAATCAGCCACCTCTTTAGTGTAATCATTCTGTGCTACTGCTGTTGTCGTAAACATAAGCATAAATAAAAAACTTAGATAAATAGATTTCATGATAATTAATAAAATTTTCCGGTAAAAATACTAAAAATTAAATGAGATACCAGCTTAGCGCTGGCAAAACCATCTTTTTTATGTGCTTCACAAATATGTAAGTATTCTAAATTTTCAGGATTGATTTTGCCTAAAACAGCTGATAATTGTTGCGGCGAAAACCCTAATGGATTTAAAGCGCTGGCCGGTTGATGCTGAACACAATCCATGTCAATCTCAAGACCAAATGATTTTAACCTTTCTGTCTCACTTTTGAGTTGATCAAACAGTTCATGATGAGATAATTTATAAATGTCATCACTAAAAAGGCACCTTATATCATTGTTTTGATCCATAAACTCATAGATATATTCAGGCGTATAAGCCTTATCAACGCCTGCCATAAAGTATTTTTTTAAAAACCCATGATCTAAAGCATAAGAAAACCCATTACCGCTATGCCTATATTCTAACCATCGTAAATCAGTATGGGCATCAAAGTTCAA